>JBEKDQ010000005.1:0-23274 GCA_050014275.1 Desulfobaccales bacterium
AATCCCGGTGACGGTTACCGGCTTTTCCAGGGGGGTGGAGGTGAGGCGGACCACCGTTTTTTCATCTGGGAGGCTGCCCAGGAGGACCTCCACCATCCCTTCCGGGGCCACCAGGAGCAAGGACTTGCGGTGCATAATCACCGGTCCCGCCTTGCCCTTCACCGTTACCCGGCTGCCCAGGTACTGGTCCTTGTTGGACAGCAACTGGCTAACCGTCAGCGGCGGCGGCGGCTGAAACGGCGGCGCGGCTTGCGGCAGCGGAGGCGGAGGCGGCTGAACCGGCGGCGCGGTTTGCGCTAGTTGGAGCGATTTCTGCAGGAGAGCCAGCATGGTCTGCTGGCCGGCCAGAAGATCATGCTGGCTCTCCTGCAATTTGTCCAACTTCTCCTGCATGGAATTGATTTCCTTTTTGAGATCCTGAATCTCGCCGCGCAAATCATCCTCGGATTTGGGATCCGGGGAACAGGCAGCCATCAGCACCGCCATCGCCAGGAACATGAAGAATTTTCCCCAGGGACGCAACCCTGAAAAAGTAGCCGGTTCCTTGCGCCTAACCATAGTTTACCCCCACACTGGTTAAGGATAAGCGACATCGTCCTGCACCTGTATATTCTCAGTTAAATGGGGCGAGCTGTCAATCTGAAATTTACCTGACGGACGGGGGAGTTACAATGGGGGGGGGCAACGAATCCAAGTGCGGTGCTTCGTAAATAGTATGGCATTAAATCAAGTGAAAACTTAAGTTCCAAGGGTATTAAAGTCCCCCTTTGAAAAAGGGGAATTTAGACAGTAGTGTCCGGCAACAAAATTGCAAGGGGAAGATTACACTATCTCGCATTTAAACTCTAGACCATTGTAATTTCAGCGATATCAATATATTATATTTTAGTTCCTAGTTGCCAGTAAAGGCAAAGACGCTAAAAGGTAACTGGGAACTCAGAACTGGGAGCTGAGAACCGGGAACTAACGAGGTGAGACATTTGCAAATAAATCCCCTCTCCCCTAAGAGGGGACGACACTGGGTAAGGGGTGGCTTCATTGGCCGTTACATAACCCCCCCTCACCCTGCCCTCTCCACCCAAGGGGGGAGAGGAAAATAGCTTGTAAATTCCATGAATTGATTGGCTAGTGGGCATGCCTAAATTCAAACAATTCTCTACTGCCTGCCTCATAGCAAAAACCTTGCCGATACTACTGCCCCTGCCCCCCCTTTTTCAAAGGGAGGTTAAAAAACGTAGCAATTATGAAGCATCACACTAGGGAAGGAGAACGACGACTATGGCCCGCGTACTGGTAACCGGCGGGGCAGGATTCATCGGCTCCCATTTGGTGGAGCGGCTCCTTGGCCAGGACCACGAAGTCCTTTGTCTGGACAATTACTTCACCGGCTCCAAGACGAACCTGGACCACCTGAGGGACCATCCCCGCTTGGAGCTGATTCGCCACGACGTGGTTACTGCCATCATGCTGGAGGTGGACCAGGTCTATCACCTGGCCTGCCCCGCCTCGCCGGTACACTATCAATACAACCCAGTGAAGACTATCAAGACCAATGTCCTGGGGACCCTCAACATGTTGGGGCTGGCCAAGCGGGTCAAAGCCCGCATCCTGTTGGCCTCCACCTCCGAGATTTACGGTGATCCCCAGGTTCATCCCCAAAAAGAAGAATATTGGGGCAACGTCAACTGTATCGGAGTGCGGAGCTGCTACGACGAAGGCAAGAGGGTGGCAGAAACCCTGATGATGGATTATCACCGCCAGAATGCGGTAGATATCCGCATCGCCCGCATTTTTAACACCTTCGGTCCCCGGATGGCCATTAATGACGGCCGGGTAGTGAGCAATTTCATCGTCCAGGCCCTCACCGGCGGCGAGATCACCATCTATGGCCAGGGCCAACAGACCCGCTCCTTTTGCTATGTCTCCGACTTGGTGGAGGCCCTGGTGCGCCTGATGAACCAAGCGGGGGTGCATGATCCGGTGAATCTGGGCAACCCTGATGAATTTACCATCCTGGAGCTGGCCAACAAGGTCAGGTCCATGGCGCACAGCTCCTCGGCCTTCAGCCATCGGCCTCTGCCACCCGACGACCCGGGGCGGCGCCGCCCGGACATTTCCAGGGCCAGGGAATTATTGGGCTGGGTACCCACAATTTCCCTGGAGCAGGGACTTAAACAGACCATCCCCTATTTCGCCGAGAAGCTCAAGCAAGAGGGTTGCCGGGTGCGGGGCCAAGTCAAGGCGTAGGGTGCGCTACGACGCGCCAGCCACCGCGATTAACCACCCATCAAGAATAACCGGAGGCGGCTGTTCCATTTATTTGCCTTTGGGTCCTGGCGTCTTGGCGTGAGACCTTATGACCCATCTTCTGAAAGGTTGGCGCGCTCTTCCGCGTGAAGGTGGCCTCGGCCTGGTGATCCTGGCCTTGCTGGCCTGGCTGCCGTCAGGATGCGGCCAAAGGGTGGGGCCACCCCGGCAAGCCCAGGTAGTCCGGGTGGTCTCCGGCGACAGCGCCGTGCTGGCAGGCGGCGCCCGGGTGCGGTTGGCGGGGGTCGACGCCCCGGAAATGGAGCGGGACGGCCGCCCGGCCCAGTCCCTGGCTCACCGGGCCAGGGACTATCTATCCGAACTGGTCCTGGGGAAAACGGCGCGCCTGGAATATGACCGGGACCGCTATGACCTTTACGGACGCCTCCTCGCCTATCTTTCGTTGCCCGACGGAGTCATGGTCAACGCCGCGCTGGTGCGCCAGGGCCTGGCCCGGGTCCACCTCCATCCTCCCAATTTGCGCCACCGGGAGACCCTGCTGGCGGCCCAGCAGGAGGCCATGGCGGCGGGGTGCGGTCTCTGGGGGCAACCTTTACCGCTTCAGGACGAGGATTATTACCTGGGCAACCGGAATAACCTGCTCGTGCACCGCCCCGGCTGCCCCCTGGCAGCCAAAGGCCGCCCGGCGGACCGGGTGCGCTTCGACTCTTTAATGGAAGCCTACCGGCAGGGCTACAGCCCTTGCCGCGTTTGCCAACCTTAAGAGGCCGGAGACTAGTTGGCTGTCAGCAGTATCACGGAACTGCAATGGAATCAGGCTTTAACTGTGCGCTAGGGGCGGGTTTTTTTCTGGTTCCTAATCTCCTGCTCCGAAAAGTTCCTGCGTATTTGGGATATCCACTCTCTGGTAGCCAGTTCCCACGCCGCCGGAGGCGGCGGCGCTACATTTTCATGATTTACCGGTGAGCTGAAGGCTCATGAATGACTGTTCCGAAAAGTTCGTAGAAAGTGGTGGCACAGGCATCCCGCCTGAGCATCAGATGCGGCAATTACTGCGGCCCGCCCCACCAAATTTTTCATCGTTTCGGGTGAGCCCAGGGCTCATGAATTACTGCTTGGGAACCCATTTTAATGCAAATCTCCCGCTTTGCTCAGAAGCCGGCTATCCTGATGGCAAGCTGTCTCTCGCCAAGCGGAGCTTGGAACCAATGGTGCATTCCCAAGCTGGAGCTTGGGAACGAGAGGAAAAAAATTTCCAACGGATTACAGGGGGAGGGCAGATAAATTATTTAACGCCCTGGCGCCGCTGTTCTATGATACGTAAGCCAATGGAAAAAATGAGAAAAATATGATAATTTGCCTTATGCACCACATGGAAATCACGAAGAAATTGACCGAACGTACCGCCAAAGCAATTGCCCACTACTGGCAGACACCTTCCATGTGGAAGAGGAAGCAGGAGAATAACCTCTAGAACGGCGATTAAGCCCTGCCAATAATCCTTTTAAGTTCACGAGAAATGCATCATGAAAGCGACTTCCCGATCTCCTAAACTACTCATCAAATCCAAGATATGGATAGAAGATGAAGAAGGGAAGGCGGTTTTTGGAACCGGCCGGCTCCGCATATTAAGAGCGGTGGCAGAGCGCGGGTCTATATTGGCGGCCGCCAAGGCGCTGGGGATGAGTTACCGTGCCGTCTGGGGAAAGATCAAGCTCACCGAGGATCGCCTGGGGCAAGCACTTCTGACGACGCGAGCCGGGGGTGCTCATGGGGGAGGATCGGAACTTACCCCCTTTGCCAAGGTCCTGGTGGCCCGCTTTCAACAACTTGAGGATCTGACCAGGACGGCGTCTGATGCCTTCTTCTCCGGTGTTTTCGCCAATGCTTTGATGTATAAGCCTGCTGTACCTGGGGAAAGCAGCGATTGATGGCGGGGGGATCTCAAAAGGAAAACAAGCCAAGGGTATGGTCAAAGCGAGTCTGATTCAGGAGCCGTCATGGGAAGGTGTTCAGGAGCTCCCTCAGCATGTACTCGGAGATCAGCCGCCATTCCTTCCCGATTACTCCGCCCCGATATTCTTTGAAGATGATAAAAGGCGGGGCGGTCTCCAAGTAAATCCCCTCGCGCCACTTCGCCCCGATCCGGCTGCCTACCGCTTTTTCGCGGTACTTGACAAAGTCTAGAACTTCCCCCAAGTCGACTCCTTCCGTCCCTAAACGCTTGCGTTCACGACTTGTAGCTTAAAGCTAAAATCATGATAAAGAATCATGTTAAGACACCCATAGTCTTGCGCAATCTCAAAGAGGTTTTCCGCAGATTTACCCATGATCTGGCTAAGCAAAATGCGGTTCACTCCGGCATGGCCCACGATCAGGATGTTTCCACGAGTCAGATGGAGCATGTCATACAAGGCCGGAATGACCCGGAAGGCACAGTCCAGGAAGCTCTCTCCACCAGGGGGGCGAAAATGGACCAGATCCCGACCACGCTCCTCATAAGCCTGCGGGAAAATCTTTTGGACCTGGTCGAATGTCAATCCCTCCCATTCTCCCAGGCCAATCTCCCGCAAATCCTGCCTGGCGCAAAGCTCGAGACCATGGGGCGCCGCAATTATCCGGGCCGTCTCCGCGGACCGTCTCAAGTTGCTGCAAAAGATGGTGGAGATCGGCACTTGTTGTAGTCTCTGTTGCAAAGCCTCAGCCTGCCGAACCCCTTCGGCAGTCAAGGGTAAATCCATCTGGCCGAATATACCGCTTGCCATTCCCCTGAGGCTGAATGGCACCATGCCGGACCAGATAAATCTCCCGGGGCTCAGGCGCTGAAGCCATCCGCATACTCTTTTCGCGCCTTTGCATGATTTCCGCCAATGGGATTCCCAGCGCCTCTTCCACACGTCCCTTCAGGAACTTAGCATTTTTGAGTCGCCTGACGACCTTTTGCAAAATGTCGGGCTTATCGTCAAATTTCCTTAACGAGCCCTCAAAACGCTCTTGCAGGCTAATCAAACGATCGCCCGCTACATACTTGTCAGCTAAATAGATCAGATCGGACTCATCAATAGACTGTTTCATGAGTGGGAGATCCGTATGGCAAGCCACGATCTGCCCCACTTTCCCGTATCCCAGTTCTTCCAGGATTTGGGCTCCGGCCCGGGCGTGATCAGGCTGCCCTTTGGCCAGATCGTGCAGATATCCTGCGGCAACGATCAATTCGGTGTTCAGATGGAAGCCAACGCAATTCAGATGGACGGCCAAAGTCCTGGCAACTTCCGCCACCAAACGGCAATGAGCGGTCACCTCTTTGGTGGTGCCGTAGCGCCGCCAGAGCATTTGGCATTCCCTCACGGTTGGAATATCCTCCCGAACCCCATAGGCCTCTAATCGCTCATAATCTTCGGGGGTGTCGCAGTCCATGAGAATGGCCTCGTCCACCACCTCAAGATCTTGGGCCTGGCACTCATAGCGGCTCAGGTAGGCTCTCACCCCCCCCTCATAGTCAGGCGGGAGGGCGGCGACACAGGCGGTGGCAATAAGGGGAGGATGCCCTCGAAGCCCGCCGAAGCAGGGGTAAACTATTTTAACATTACTCTGACGATATGCCCGCAGTAGGGCCGCCAGGGTGCGCGGCTTAACCAACGGGATGTCTGCGGGCAGGAGAAAAATTGCCGCGATGTGAGCCTCAAAACTCTTTAAGCCCGCCAAAACGGAGGAGAGCATTCCTTCAGCATAGGCCGCATTGAAGATCCTCCTGACCCCAATCCCGGCAAGAACAGGATCGATCTCTTCGGCCCGGTGGCCGGTGACCACCCGGATATCATCAATACCCGCGGCCCGGAAGCGTTGCACCGCTTCTTCTATTACGGTGGCTCGTCCCAGCGGCAAGAGCGGCTTGAAGGCCCCCAGGCGGGAGGAATAGCCGGCGGCCAGGATCAGGGCCGAAATGCCATCGCCCCTGCTCATCGGTTCTTCTCGGCCCTTACCTGGATGAGTTCGGCCACGATGCTCACGGCGATCTCTTCCGGGGTCTCGGCTCCGATGGCGAGCCCGATCGGTGAAAATACCCTGGCAAACTCGAGTCTGGAGAAGCCTTCTCTTTCCAAAGCCGCATAGACGGCATCCCGTTTCCGGCGGCTGCCGATCATGCCGATGTAGCCAGCCTTGCTCCCTAGCGCCTGGCGCAGCACTATATTATCGTGGGCGTGGCCCCGGGTCACCAGCACCAGGTAGCTATCGGCATGCATTTCCAGTCCCGCCAGGGCCTGTTCAAAAGAGTCCAGGACGATGACTTCCTCGGCAGTGGGAAACCTTTCCGGGTTGGCAAATTCCTGCCGGTCATCCAACACTACGGTGCGGAATCCTACCAGATTGGTCAAAGGCGCCAGTTGTTGGGAGATATGCCCGGCGCCGAAGATATAAACGGTCCCCTCTTGGCAGAGGGACTCCACCAGATATTGCTTTCCTTGGCATGAAACCAATTCCGGCTGGCCGACGCCGGCCTGGGAAGAGAGGGCCTGAACGGTCTGATGATCCTGTTCTCCCACCGCCGAACCGTCACTTCGGGCAAGAAACTGTCTGGTTGGTTCCGGGACCCCGTCCCCGGCGGGCAACTCGCTGATCAACGAGGCCCGTTTTCTTCCTTCGATGGCGGCCACGATCTCCCGATAAAGCTCCAGATTACTTGGCCGGGAGGCGTCTATGAATTGCACCAGGACCTGGACCGCCCCGCCGCAGACCATCCCTATCTGGCTGGCGTCCTGGGCGTTGAGCACGTATTTTTTGAGCACCGATTGGCCGTGGCCGAAGACCTCTTTAGCCAGTTGCTGCACCCGGGCCTCCAGGATGCCCCCGCCGATGGTCCCGACAATGGCGGCGTTCTGCAGCACCACCATTCTGGAGCCCACGGCTCGCGGGGCCGACCCCGAGCGACTAACGATGGTAGCCAGTACCAGGCTCTCGCCGCCGGCCAGCAACCCGGCAATACTGTTGAATATGCCCATAGCTCAATCCTTCCGCCCCAAAACCTCGTCGGCCACCTCTTCCAGACCCAGCTCCGTCAGCTTTTCTCTGGTGGGGATGCCGGCGGCCTTGTCCCAGTCCCGCTGGTCGTAGTATTCATCCTTCATCTGCCTGGATATGTTCCAGACAGGATTATGGCTCCTGGCCTCTTCAACCCGCAGCCGAACGGTCCCAACTTGGGAAACTGTTTCTCTCAACGACAATAGCCCGTTTGGCTGTGCCCCTGGCAGGGGCGGCGCCCTTGGTCTGAAGGCCGATCGACAGCTTGAGCCTGCCCTCGTCAGAGGCGGTTCGCAGGGCCGGGATGGCTTGCAGGGCGCGGCGCACCGCCACGGCCAGCCCATCACCATGCTCGTCCTGGGCATAAACTCCGAGGCGCAGCAGGTCTATCTCTCCGGCCCGGGAGAATACGGCGTCAAAGTCCAGCAGTCCTTCCAGGGGAAAGAGCGCCTCATCAAGATCGGCCATAGTCAGCACTTCGCCGCAGGCCAGGGCAATGTGGCCGTTGATGCGGCTGCTTACCTTTTCCAGACTTTTCAGCACCGTGCCGCAGGGACAGGACGCCGGCAGAAACCGGCTGCGGTCGCCAGTGCGGTAGCGGATGAGCGGCATACCTCGCCGGCTCAGCGTGGTAAAGACCACTTCGCCGGTCTCGCCTTCCCTTACCGGCTCGCCGGTATGCGGATCGATGATTTCAAAGTAGAGGTCCAACTCGCGCAGGTGGTAGCCGAAATGGGCCTGGCATTCCACCCCGCCGCCGAGTCCCATTTCCGTCATGCCGTAGTGCGTGTAGACCTCGCAGTCCCAAAGGCGTCGGAGGGCGCGGCGAATGGCCTCAGGCGCGTGGTCGGAGCAGAGAACTACGCCGCGGGGGGCGCCCCGGCCGGGGCCGTGCCTGGCCAGGGCAAGAATCTGGACCGGGAGGCCTACTAGGACATCCACCCCTTCCCGGGCCATGACCTCAAGGGTATGCTCAACGTTTTGCACCGGGCCATGGCTGATTCCCACGGCGCCCAGGCGCCGCAGCCCGGTGGCCAGCAGCTCACCCTGGCTTCCGGGACACCCTCCCGGCAGGAGACTCAGCACCCGATCCCTGGGCCCGGCCAGGGTAGACATGCCATGCTGGAAAAAATCGCTGGTGCGCTCCTGATCCTCAGCCGTGAAGTAGAGCCGCTTGGGGGCTCCGGTGGTTCCCGAGGTTTGCAGCGTCATCACCCTTGCTACCTCACCTTGGGAGATGCACAGAAACCGCAGGGGGTTCCGTCGTAGATCATCGGCGCTCGTGAAGGGCAACCGGGGCAGGTCGTGGAGACTACGCAGATCATCCTCGCTCAGGTCCGCCAGACGCTCCCGGTAAAAAGCACTGTGCAGCCGGGCCCAGCGGACCGTCTCCCGCAACCTCAAAACCTGGTAGGCCTCGATTTGCTCCCGGTGGAGCTGCTTGGCGCCGAGCCGTTGTGCCATCCAACTTTCCAGGGGCGTGATTTCCATGTATTCCGTCAGGCTTCAATTTGGGATCGGTAGAGCCCCCGGCCATGGCTGTCTGTAAGGTTGTAGGCGCAGAAGGGGATGAGCCGGCCATCCGGGTGCACCACGTGGATGCAGCAATCTTTCAGGCGCTCCAGATCCAGGTTCCAGGCGTCTTGAAAGGCCATGCCCGAGATGCAGAAGGCATGGGTCCGGGCCCGTTCCAAAATAATATCCCAGCCCCCCAGAGAGGGCCCGGAGCCTCCGGCGTCGGCTCCTATTTCGTCCCTTGACGGCTGCGCCCAGAACTGGCTCACAAACCTACTGGTCTTGATCGCCCCCGCCGCCGCCGATTCCGGGGTGCAGCAGGGCGAATGGCGAGTCCAGGCCACCAGCTCCCCTTCCTTCAAGAGCACGAAGTTGCCATGGAAAGAACACCAGGAGTTCTCGCAACCGGGCGGCTTAAAGTGTTCCACCTTGATTCTACCCCCCGTTTGCGCCTGAATTTCCCTGAGGATTTCCGGAATCGTCAGGCGCTTCGCCTCGCCGGGTGCAGTAGGGAATCGTCCGAAATAGCTCACCGGCTGGAAGTGAACGCCGCGTATCACGGGGCTATTTATTAGCCCGAAGTTGATGATTTCTCCGATCTGTCGGTCATTGACCCCGGGCACCAGGGTGGGGACCAGCACCACGGCCAGACCATGGCGGGCGCAGTGCTCCACCGCCAGCACCTTATCCTTCAGGAGCGGGCGGCCCCTGAGTTTCCGGTAGGGGGCCTCATCCAGGCCGTCGAACTGCAGAAAGACGGAAGCAACCCCGGCCTCTTTCAAGACTTTGGCATAATTGGGGTCCCGGGCCAGGCGCAGGCCGTTGGTATTCACCTGAATAAACTCGAATCCCAGGGCCCGGCCCAGGCCGACGATCTCCGGCAGGTCGCCCCGCAGGGTGGGCTCGCCGCCGGAGAGCTGGATATTATAGGGACCGCCGGCCCGCAATAGCAGCTCGAAAGATTTTCTCAAGTCATCCAGGCCCGGGTCCGGCCTCCGGCCGTAGCCGCCGTCGGCAAAGCAATAAGCGCAGCGCAGGTCACAACGCGAAGTCACTTCGATGAGGGCCGTGCAGGTGTGCTGGCGATGCTCGCCGCAGAGGCCGCAATCCCGCGGACAGCCGGCTTCGCTGCCGGCCTTAGGAAACCGCGGCCGGGCTGGCGTCTTGGGCCTCTGCCAGGCCTCAAAAGCTGGAAGACCTCGCCAGATCACGGCCTGGAACCGGCCATGCTCCGGACACTCTTTACGGAGAATGACCTCATCCCCCCGGGTCAGCCGGGCTGCTTCAATCCGCTGCAGACACTCGGGGCAAACGCTTTGCGTGGCGGATAGCAACACCTCCCTGCTCATGGCCGAGATTCAGAAAGCTCAAAGCCGTTTTCCACCAGCAAAGCATTCACCTTCTCATATGTTCCCAGAACGAGGGCAGGGCACCTGGTCCTCCGGCTCTGGGGATCGTCGGCCAGGATCGTGTCGCAGCGTGTGGATCCGAAGACCTGGCCGTATTCCGCCGCGAACCACTCCACCAGTTCGCCGACCATGATGTTAAGCCGCGGGTCTTCCTCTTCCTCCGGCCTTCCCTTACCGGCGTAGAGGCCCAGCAGGCAGGCGCCGCCGGTGAGAACCCCGCAAACGTCTCCGGAAAAACCCAGGCCGCCCGCCAGGCCGGCCATGGCCCGGATCAGGTCGCTATCGGCCTTGCCCTGGGCCTCCAGTCCCATAAACAGCAGAATCTGGCTGCAGTAGAAGCCTTGCTGCCCCAGTTGGATCATGCGGATCATTTCATCGTTCACGCGATCGGTCCTCTTTTTAATCTTGGCGCGTCTGAACCAATCACGCCACCTTTTTTTGCGCCAGGAGCAGAAAGTATCCTGGTCTGGCCCGGGCCACGGCATCCTTGATTTCCCTGGCTTCTGTCTGGCGGGCCTGGTCTCCGCCGCGACCCCAGAAGGCTTCCAGGGACCCGTAAGTAAAAATGAGTCGGGCAGTGAACTGCTTGAGGGCCGCGGAGTGATCTTCCCAGAGCAACATTTTAAAGCCTCAGGCTGCCAGCCTCGCCAACCACTCCTCTCGGGACACGGCCCCGGCCAGGCAGCACCTCACGGGAAGATTTTCCAGGCCCGCCGTCCCCTCCGGGGGGCGGGCGAAGACGTCTTGGATCAGCAGCAAGCCCTCAGACTTCAAGACCCGGAAGCATTCCCGCAGTACCCGGTCTATGTCTGCCGCGACCGACAGGCTGCATTCGGCCAGGATGCCGTCCAGGGAGGCGTCGGCGAAGGGCAAATCTTCCCCCACGGCCAGAATCACGGGCAAATCGGCATCTCTGCTACGGCCCTTACCCAAAAGAGCCGCCGAAGGATCGAGACCCGAGGCGCACAAGCCACAGTGACCCCGCAGATAACCCAGGGCAACGCCGGCGCCGCAGCCCAGGTCCAACACTCGGGCGCCGGGGCGCCAGGCAGCCAGGGCTACGGCCCGAGCCGTCAGGGCCAGCCCGCCGGGACGGATGGGCTCGTCTGCCAGCTCACCCCGGCCGAGTTCTTCATAGATTCGGCGCCGGTGCTGCTCTTGCCTCAGGGGAGCCGCCACCTCATTTGTCCTCCAGCAGCTTCTCCACCTCCGCGATCTTGCCCATCGCCAGTTCTTCGGGAATGAACGCCTGGCCGCATTTGGGGCAGCGGAGCAGATCGACGGGAAACATGCTGCCCAGATAGCCGATATTCACTTTGCCCATTTCCAGGGCCACGTCGCATTTGCCGCACCACCAGATGGCGTCGCTGGGATTGGTCGGATCGCAGCTCATTGGGCCCTGTCCTCCACAATCTCCATCCGGTGGCAGTAAGCCTGGTGAATGATGAACTCGCCTTCCCCAAGGCTGTATTCCACCCAGTAGGTGACGCCCGCCGGCTTATGGTGGGCCAGGAACCGGCCGGTCTGGCGGTTCAGCAGTTTGCGGCCGGTCTTTTCGGCGTATGCGATCACCTGCTGGATATCCTCAGCCAGGATCAGCCGCTGTTCCAGGATTTCCTGCAAATCCGCGGAAATGTTCAGATTGATCAATTCATGACCCGTTTTTTCGGCCATGCCTTCTCCCCAAAGTTCTTTCAGCAAGCGGCTTTTAAGGTGGGCCCGGTTTTCGTGCCGCTGGGTGTAGCCCGGGCCTCGCCTCTGAGCGGCCTCATCCCAGGGCGCCCCGAGTACCAGGTCCAGCAGATGCAGGGTGCGCTTGCCCCGGGAGGCCAGATAGTCCCGGCACATGGCGCAATAGGCGATGTAGTCTGCCGGGCTCTCCTCCATACGCCGCTGGATGACGCTTTTGGCCAGGTCGGGATTGGCGAAGAACATGAGGCCGCCGTAGCCGCAGCACTCGGTGTGCTCACGGCTCAAGGGCAACTCCTCAATCTCCAGTCCTACCCGCCCCAAGATACGCCGCACACTATCGTGAATCTGCCTTTCATGTCTGGTACTGCAGGCATCGTGGACAGCCGCGACCTCGGGAACCGCGCTGGGCGGGTCTTTCGGGAGCCCCAGCCCATCCAGCACTTCCCAGAGGGAAATGATGGGCAGTTGTGGCCGGTGGGTCTTGAAAATCTCGTAGCAGGTGGAGCAGGCCAGGATCAACTGCGGGCTTCCCAACGCCTGCCAATGGGACGTAAACTCGTCGAGGGTTTCCCGGAAAAGCTCAGCTCGTCCCGACCAGTCGGCCGGGGCGCCGCAGCAGCGCAACATGAGCCCCATCCCGCCGGCCATTTTTTGAGTCAAAAGGTTATAGACCTGCTCCACCTGGACCGGAGACGAACCGCTGAGCTGGCAGCCGGGGAAGAACAAGTATCGGCTCGCTGCGGTTCCAGGCTGATTACGCGCCAGGGCGCATTGGTCACTGTTGCTGAAGCCCATGTCCCGCAAGGGAAAGTCATGGACCGAAGGCGGCATCTTACCCTGGTTCACCATGATCTCCCGGGCTGCTTTGCAGACCAGGCCCATGTGCAGGTCTTCCGGGCACACCTCCTTGCAGAGCCCGCAAATGCTGCAGGAGTTGATGAGCTTGTTGGCGTGGCGCTGCCCCATGACAATGGATAGGTTATTGTAGACCTGACGCACATACTTCTTGGGATAGCCGCCGAAACTGTTGAGATACTCGCAGACCTTGACGCACTCCAGGCACTGGCACTGGAGGCACCTTTGGGCCTCTCGGGCGGCCTCTTCGGCGCTATAGCCCCGGGCGGCCTCGGCCATGGCCTCCTGGGCCAGGGGCTCCACTCCCGCCGTGCTGGTAAAGAGGCGGGTCTTAAAGGGCCCCTCTCCGTTGCGGGCCGCAGTCAGGGACACCTTTTGCAGATACCGGTCCAGGGAAATGGCCGCCCGCCGTCCGTCGGCCATGGCCTGGATGGGCGAATGCTCCGGCCCCAGCCGCATCCCGCCACCCGCAAAGACCCCTTCCCGGCTGGTGGCAAAGGTCACCGGGGAAATGGCAATTAATCCTTGCTCATCCAGGGCTAGACCGAAGGTGTCCGGGGGCTTTTCTCCAAGGGCCAGGTAAACCGCCTCGAACTCCTCGCAAAGGGTGGCAAAGGCGAGGTCTCTGCCTATGGTAATTTCCAGCCGAATCTCGACCCCCAGTTTCTCCAGCGCCTGCAAATCGGCAGCGATCGCCTCCCGGGGCAATTCCGCTTCTCTGAAGCGCCACAGGCTGCCACCCAGCCGCGGCTCCTTTTCGAAGACCACGATGCTATAGCCCTTCTTGGCCAGATCAAAGGCGGCGGTGAGGCCGCTGAGGCCCCCGCCGAGAATGGCCAGGCGTTTTTCTTTTCCAGGCAGGACTGTGATTTTGACCGGCAAGTCCGCGGCCCAATCCAGGCAGGACTTCTCCAGGGCGCGGATAGCCACCGGCGCTCCGGCTTCGCGTCGCTTGCACACCGCCTGGCAGGGATGGTCGCAGATACGGCTGATAATGCCGGGGAATGGGATGGTCTTCTTGAGAATCTTTGCGGCCGCGGCAAAATCCCCCCGGGCCACCGCGGCCGCCATGGCCCTGGCGTCCAGGTGGACCGGACAGGCGGCGGCGCAAGCCGGGGGTTGTTCCTGAATACATTGGTCTTCTAGACTGCGAAGTTCTTCCTGTTCCATATAGCCTTTTCAGTCGATTAATGATCCGCGATGGGAAATGCCTGGCCGTTCAAGAAGGTTGGAACAGTTGGGCAGGTGATCAGCCTGGCCCTTCGGGCCCAGGCGGCGCTTCGCCTGGGCCTTCCGAGCCGCGACCTACTCGTTACAACGTTCCACCAGATTGAAGCTCCCTATGATGAACCGTCGCCCCCGGCGCCAGGCCGGCCAGCACCTTCTCCGGCAGGGCGGGCAGCTTGGTGATCCGCACCCCGCAGGCGTTGTAGATTGCATTAACGATGGCCGCGTGGGGCGAAGTCAAGGGCAGTTCGCCCACCCCGGCCGCCCCGAAGGGCCCGTCGGGGCGGGGACTTTCCACGTAATAGATATCAAACTTGTCGGGGATATCCTTGGCATAGGGGATGCCGCAGGCAACCAGGGTGGTGTGCTTCTTCAGGTCTTCAAAGTCCTCGGAGAGGGCCAGCCCGATGCCCTGGGCCACCCCGCCGTAGATCTGGCCATCCACCACCAGTTTATTGTTGATCTTGCCCACGTCAGCCATCACTGTGACGCCTTCCACCATCACCTTGCCGGTCTTGGTCTCCACCGCCACTTCGGTCATGAAAACGCCGTACATGTATGCCGCAAAGGGCTTGCCCTGGCCGTTGCCGTCACAGGGGGTGCACATCGAGGCCGTCCACTTGCCCGAGTAGCGCCGCGGAATATTCTCGGCCACCATTTCCTCATAAGTGCGATAGCCGCCGTTATTAGCTTTGCGCATGGCCGCCAGCAGCAGCTCGCAGCCGTTCTTGATGGCGTTGCCGGTGACCACCTGCTGGCGGCTGCCGCCGGAGGGACCACTGTTGGGGGTGACCGCGGTGTCATTCATCATCAACCTGATCTTCTCGGGGGCCAGACCCAGCGGCCGCAGTCCTTCGTGAGCGGTGCCCAAGGTACCCATATCGGCCCCCTGGCCGTGATCCTCCCAGGAAGTGTAGATGGTGACGCCATCCTTGGTGAGCTCCACGTAGGCTTCCGAGCCATCGGGGCCATCCAGACCGCAGCCGTAGATGCCCACCGAAACCCCCACGCCTTTCTTCACTTCCCCAGTCGATTCCTTCTTGGCCTTCTCCTTGGCCTGGTAGAGGGGCCGCAGCTTGTCGATCATCTCGGGGAAGGGGAACACCTCGGGCTCCTGGCCGGTGGGAGTGGTATCGCCGGGGCGATAGATGTTCAGAGCGCGTAGCTCCAGCGGGTCCTTACCCATCTTTTCGGCCAGTTCATCCATCAGAACCTCGCTGGCCAGGAAGCTCTGCGGCGAACCGTAGGCCCGGAAGGCGGACCCCCAGGCGTGGTTGGTGCAGACCGTGCGGCCCAGGCCCCGGATGTTGGGGATGCCGTAGCCCGCTCCGGTAAACTGGGCGCCGCGCACCGTCAACAGGTCGCCGAACTCCGAGTAGGGGCCGTGGTCCACGATCCAATCGGATTCCATGGCGATGATCTTGCCGTTCTGGTCGGCCCCGTATTTGAGCTTGACAAAGAAGGGCGAGCGCTTCCCCGTGTAGGTGATATGCTGGAAGTAGTCATACTTCAGGAACACGGGCCGACTGGTCGCCATGGCGGCCACCCCCAGCAGGGCCTCCATGGTGGGGCTGAACTTATAGCCGAAGGTGCCGCCGGTGGGGTTCTGTACCAGGCGCAGCTTTTCCAGTTCTATCCCCAGGCCAGGGGCGATCATGGCATGGTGGAGATGGATACCGATGCTCTTGGAATGAATGGTGAGCCGGCCTTCCTCATCGAAATAGGCAAACCCGACATCGGGCTCCATGGTCAGGTGGGGCTGCCGCTGCAGGTAGAAGTCATCCTCCACCACATAGGCCGCCTTTGCCATCAGGGCCTTGGTGTCCTCCCCCTTGGCGATATTTTGCTCGTAATAGACGTTGGGGGTGCCGGGGTGGATCTCGATGGCGTCATCGGCCATGGCCGCCGGGGCGCTCATATAGGCCGGCAACTCCTCCAGTTTGACCTGGACCTTCTCGGCCGCCGCCTTGGCGTGGCATTCGGTGTCGGCGCAGACAATGGCGATGGCGTCGCCGAATTGGAAGACCTTGGTGTCGCACAGAATCGGCCGGTCCCAGCCGTCACCCTTGTTGGTCGGGAAGGTGATCAGGCCGGTGATGCGGTTTTTGCCCTTGACGTCCTTGTGGGTCACCACCTTGACGACGCCGGGCATCTTCTCGGCCTCGGAGGTGTCGATGGAGAGGATATTGGCGTGGGAGACCTTGGCCTGCACCAAAGCCAGGTACAGGGTCCCGGGCGGCAGCTTCAGGCCCAGGTCGGCGCCGTAATCCAAGGTGCCGGTCACTTTGGCGATGGCGCTGGGGCGGGGGTACTTGCTCCCCCAGATGGCCGCGCCCTCGGCCAGCTTGAACTCCAGGGCCTCTTTCTGCATCTCGCCCCGCATGACCTTGGCGGCGTCCATGACCGCATCGACCACCGGTTTGTAGCCGTTGCAACGGCAGGCGTTGCGATATTTGTTAAACCATTCCCGGACGTCCTGGCGGGAGGGGGCGGCGTTCTGGTCCAGCAGGGCCTTGGCCGAGACCACGAAGCCTGGCATGCAAAAGCCGCACTGCGGCGCCCCGTGGGCCACCAGGGCCGACTGAATGGGATGGAGGTTAGCCGGCGTGCCGATCCCCTCGATGGTGGTGACTGCGGCGCCATCCGCCACCTTGCTCATTTTGGTGACGCAGGCCTTGACGAGTTTGCCATCCATGATGATCGAGCAGCAACCGCATTGGGCCATGCCGCAACCCACCTTGGTGCCGGTCAAGCCCAGTTGCTCCCGCAACACATCGGCCAGCGAGGCCTCCGGGTCCGCGATTACCGTATTCGGGACACCGTTTACCTTAAGCACTTTCTTGTCCATTTTTCCTTACCCTCTCCTTTTTACGGAAATGTTCTAATAGATCTAACCGCCTTTTCCAAAACCACAATCCGGATACTTGCACTCTTGACAATGCACACACAGCCCGCCATGGGCCAACTTGACGAAATCCCGGCGCTCGAGGGCCTCGCCGGCGACCACCCGGGGCAAAATCACGTCAAAGATGCTGGTGCCGTGGTACATGACGCAGCCCGGCAGCCCCAAGACCGCGGCCTGGCCGATATAGGCCAGCATGAACATGGCGCCGGGGAGCATGGGAACCCCATAAGTCACCACCCGCCCCCCCGCGGCCCTGATCCCGGCCGGAGTGACGTCATCGGGGTCCACCGACATACCGCCGGTGACGGTGATCAGATCGGCGCCCTCCGCAAGAAAGGCCCGAATCGCCTGGACAATGAGCTCCGCCCGATCGGACACGTAGGTCTGGCCCAGGACCTCGCAGCCGTAAGCCGCCAGTTTCCGTTGGACCACGGGACCGAACCGATCCTAGATGCGGCCATGATAGACCTCGCTTCCGGTGACGACGATCCCGGCCTTCAAGGTTCGGAAAGGGCGCACCTGCACCAGCGGGTAATGCTCGCGGCAGATGGCCTCGACCCGGGCGATGCTGCCCTCGTCAATGGTCAAGGGAATAACCCGGGTTCCCGCCACCGGCTTGCCTTGGACCACCCGCTGGTTGGCATGCAGGGTGGCAAAGGCGATCTGGTCCACTTCGTTGATTTCGTACAGAGCCTTGATATCGATCTTTAACAGGCCGTCCCGGTCCGCCAGGAGATCCACTTTGCCTTCCTTGGGGCCCGAAAAGGCGAGGCCCTCACCGGCAGCGGCCCGGGCCAGGCGCAAAGCAGCCTCATTTTCGTGCAAAAGGCCGTCATGGGTCTCCCAGACAAAGACATGCTCCTTGCCCATTTCGAGGAGTCTGGGAATGTCTTCCTCCCGCAGGATATGGCCTTTCCGGAAGGCAGGCCCCTTGAACTGGCCCGGGATTATTTGAGTCAAGTCATGACATAAAACCGCGCCCAGGGCCTCTCGCACCGGAACCGTTTTCATGACTCACCTCTTTTCTAAAGCTGGTGAAAGCCAGGATAGGTGATGGTCGCCAACCATGAGTGCTATATCATCTGCGACATAACGCAGGACAAAATAACTCGTATCCGATAAATTAAGCAAAATATGGGCCATTTTTTTGAAGTCCTCTCTAGTGCAGGAGGAAAAGGGCTGAGAGGATTGATTAGCCTGACCTGGGAGCCGAAGGAGTGGCGAGAATGGGCAATCTCTGGGGATATCGAGGGAGGAAAAACCTTTATAAAACAAGTAATTTGTTCTGGCGTTATATCCGCTGAGGCATAACGTCCCAAAAGGCCCCAGCTCTTTAGAAAATTTATCGTCAGTCCAATTTGGTTATCGCTCGGTTTAGAATTTCTGGTTAAACCCAAGTTCTACAGTCAGTTTTGCTAATTGCTTTAGCTGACTGCTGATAGCTGTAGGGGCGACCCGCCGGGTCGCTTACCTCGCGCCTTCGTGCTCCAGGAGCCAGCGTTTGCGCGCCAGGCCGGAGCTGTAGCCGCCGAGTCCGCCGTCCGCGGAGATGACCCGGTGGCAGGGGATGATGATGGGAATGGGGTTGCAAGCATTGGCTTGGCCCACGGCCCGGTAAGCTTTGGGGGAGCCGGCTCGTCGAGCCAATTCCCGGTAAGAGATGGTGCCGCCCCAGGGAATGCGCCGCAATTCCTGCCAAACCCTAAGTTGGAAGGGCGTACCCTGAAGGTCCAGGGGCAGGTCCCGAAATTCCGTAGGCACTCCCGCAAAAAAGCCGTAAAGTTCCTTGGCCACCCTCCCGATCACAGGGTCCATGGAGTCTGGAGGGGGGGAGGGCCCCAGGGACATTTCGCCGGGCTCTTCAGCAAACTCCAGGGCTGCCAACCCCTTGGGGGTAAAGGTAAGAATAATTCGCCCCAATGGGGCGTCCGCCAGGCAAACGGTCAATTCCCGGCTTTGATCCCTTCTCGTTTTAGCTCTCATTTCCTCTGCCTTTCTCCGCCGTGTCAAAACCATCGCCGCGTAATGAGTCGGCGGCGGTTTCCATTCCACCGGCTGCTGGCTACCGGAACGACTACCGGCAAGTATTTTATGCTTCACTTCGTGGACGTCGGCGGCACTTTTTACGAAGTCAGCCCCACCGCCGCCATGTAATGTAGGGTAGGCACTGCCCACCATCGACCTTATGGCTTTGATTTTATACTTCGGTTTGGTGGGGCGGCCGTCCCTGGCCGCCTCTAAATGGCGGGCACCCGTCCCACAGAACCGAAAACCGGGGTTGGCACTGCCCACCTCTATTGGAGAACTTATGCCCCCCTTTGACTAACAACCCCAATTTTTCAGATTATCATGCTCTTACCTTCTCCGTCCTTTCCCCCTAAAGCCACTGGATTTCTACACCCTTTTTCCAGCATCCCCCTTTTTTCTCATTTTGTGCAATTTTTCTCATTTCACATGCCATCTTACAATGAGTGGAAAAATAACGCCGGCTGCCTTTGGGGCCCAGGCAAGATGCCAATTTTTCTCCCAAGCACCTCCGTTCCGGATCCTATAACTTCTCAAAGCGCCTCTTCAGCCGCCAGCGGCGCAGCCAGCGGTTCAGTGAACCGGGAGGCGGGCTGGTCTTGGCCTGGCGCCAGCCGGGGTTGAAGATCATCTCCAGCAAGTGCAGGGCCGGCCGGCCGGCCGCGGCAAAGCGGGCCCGGCAGGTGGCGCAGTAGGTGACCAGGTCAAATTGGGCCTCGGACAGGCGAAACTCAGTCATCCGTTGAGCCAAGGCCGGGGCCACCGCGGGCACCATGCCACCGGAGCCGCAACAGATACTGCGCTCGCGGGAATGGGCCATCTCTGCAAAATCATGGCCCAGGGCCTTCAGCAAATGGCGGACCGCCTGGTGGACCCGGGGAGCCTGGCGGGCGCCGCAGGCGTCGTGGATGTTGAAGATTTCCACCTCCTTACCTCCCTTGGCCCCTGGCGGCAGCCCGTTTTCCGCCAGGACTTCATAAATGGAATGGGTTTTGAGGTCCGGCAGCAAGTCCTGGATGGTGTGCTGGCAATGGGTGCAGGCAACAATGAGTTCCTCGGCCCCCAGCTTCGCCATGGCCGCGGCCACCCCGCCGGCCACCTGCTCCAGCATCTGCCGTTCCCCCAGCAACTGGCTGGGCGCCCCGCAACAGTTAAGGACGATGCCGGTGTCCGGAAGACGCTGCCGAAGATGGGCATAGGCCGCCGCCACCAGGTGGGGGCTATGGCCCGCCAGGGAGCAGCCCGGGAAGAACACCCGCCGGGCCCGCCCGCTGGAAGGGTCCGGCCGGCTCAGGGCCATGAGGGGGTGGGCGCCCCAGCGGACGTAGTTCCTGATGCCCCGGTGCTGGGGCAATGGGCCTTGGCCCGCGGCCACCAGGTGTTCTCGAAACTCCAGACAGGCTCCGCCGCCATAGAGGCCCACCGGGCAAACCGCCTCACATAGGCCGCAGATATGGCAGGAATAGGGGATAAGGGGCTCGGCCTCCCCCCGCTCCTCCAGAAGCCGCACCAATCCCTGTTCGGTGGGGGGATAGTCCTGGACGTAGTGTTGAAGAAAGGTGCAGTTTTTGACGCACTGGGAGCAGGTGCAGGCCAGGCAGCGGGCCGCCTCCTGGCGGGCCAGGTCCGGGGTGAAGCCCTGCTCCACCTCCGCCGCCGGAAGCCTCAGGCGTTCTTCCGGGTTGAGTTGCGCCATTTCCTGGCGGGGGGCCGGGGCCACGTCGGCGGTGGCCACCACCAGCGCCGTGCTGCGGCTGGCCACGGGCGGCAAGACTTCGGGCAAGGCGCGGCCCTGCAAATAACAATCCATGGCCAGGGCAGCCCGGCGTCCCGCGGCAAAGGCCGCCACCGCGGTGCCGGGCCCGCTGATCAGGTCACCGCCGGCAAAGACGCCGGGGATGCGGGTGGCCAGGCTTACGGGGTCCGCCTCCAGGCTGGCCCTGGAGGAGACGTCGAAGGCCAGACCGGGGCCGAAGAATTTGAATTCCGCGGTCTGGCCCACGGCGATAATGACTGAGTCCGCCTGTCGCTCGCTTAGCAGCTCCTCCAGATAAACCGGGGCGAAGCGGCCTTCCTCATCAAAGACCCGGGCCACGGCCCGGAGCTGTACCCCGGCCACCCTGCCCTCTCGGCCCATAAGCCGTTTCACTCCCTGGCGCGGGCATATTTCGATACCCTCGCAGGCCGCCGCGGCCACCTCCGCCGGAGAGGCAGGCATCTCTTCACGGGACTCCAGGCAGACCAGGGCGACCTGGGAGGCCCCCAGACGACGGGCGCTGCGAGCCGCATCCATGGCCACCCTGCCCCCGCCGATGACCGCCACCCGAGGCCCCACCGTCAGAGACCCTCCCCATTTGACGGCTCGCAGGAAATCGAGGCCCTGCCAGACCCCGCTCAGTTCCTCCCCGGGCACCTCCAGACGCAGACTTTGGTGGCAGCCCACCGCCAGGAAGACCGCGGCGAATTCAAGGCGCAGCTCCTCCAGTTGCACGTCCCGCCCCAGCCGGGTCCGGAGACGCACGCTAACTCCCAGTTTTTCGATGATGCCCAGTTCCCGCTCCAGGACCTCCCGGGGGAGGCGGTACCAGGGCACGTAAAGGCCCAGGACCCCGCCCAACCGGTCTGCGGCCTCGAACAGGGTGACTCGATAGCCCCGGAGCCGAAGTTCATAGGCCGCCATGAGCCCCGCGGGGCCGCCCCCCACCACGGCAACCTGCTGCGGCCTTTCTGCACCGGGGACCACCCGCAGGGCCGCCTCCGGGTCCAGGTCGGCCAGGTATCGCTTCAGACCGGCAACGGCGATGGGCCCGCCCAGGGATTGGCGGGTGCAGGCGGCCTCGCAGGGCCGGGTGCAGATGCGGCCCAAAATGCCTGGGAAAGGGCAGCGCTCCAGCACCACTGCCAGGGCCTCGGCCGTTTGCCCCGCCTGCAGGAGGCGGAGCTTTTCCCGCACCCGGATATCCAGGGGACAGGCCGCCTGGCAGGGGGGCGGCTCCTGGCCGATGCACTCCGTCAGGATTTTTTGGCGCCAACTAATCTGGGAACTGGTTTGATCATTCATGCAATCGTGCCGGGAGGATGGGAGATTAATGGAAAGGCCTCAGGGATCGGAGGTATTTTGCGCGGGCAGAGCCTCCCCGCGGGCGACCCGCGGCTCGCGTCTGCGAGTCCAAAGCAGGAAGGCCCAGGCCAGCAAAGATTTTCGCTTTGCCATTCCTTTATGACTGCCTGATCTATTTCAGGGCAATCCTTTTGCCAAATATCTGGGTGACTCGCATCTCGTCTCCCTGAACCGACACTCCCACCCCCAAATGGGTATACAAGGGTGGAGAATATTCTGCCGATGGCTCGGGGAAGCCATCCAGCCATCCATGATCATCCGAGCCATAATCTTAATGTCAGAACAATCGAGTTTAGAATAAGCCGCAATATTCTCACCCACGCGATACGCATACTCCTGTTTCGCCGGTTGTTCCTCATCCACGCGCTCTTGGGGGCCCTTGCCTTCGGGGTTGTTATGGCTGAAAAAGTTGCGCCTCAGCAAATCGTCGCTGTATTTTCGAGCCGCCTCCGCCAGTGCCTCATCCGGCTTCAGGGCGGGCAGGCCGTTCTTGTGGCGGGCCTTGTTGGTGATCTGAAAAATCAGCTTTTCCAATTTCTTGGGGTGCTGGATGCTATTCTTTAAGATCCCGGTCAAGGCCCCCGATCGGGTTCTCAGTTGTCCACAGGCCGCGGGGAGAGTAAGGGAGACGGCCAGCAGCACCGCCAGAGACATGCCCCATCTCTTGCGGCGCTTCATTGGCGTCCTCCCCTTTAGGTGTGGCGCGGGAATCCTCATATTCAGCAGTCGACCTCCTGGAAGGGCCGGCGTTGCGCCGTTCCTCCAGCCCAGGGTCGACTCTAAGTTAATCATAACCCCATCCAGGTCGGCAATAAAGATTATTAGCCGGAAAGGAGGAGGCCCCGAGGCTCCGGCAAAATCTTGAGGCAAGGGTGGTGAGACGGGCACTGGTTCTCTTATAAAGCCAGAGGGCCTTCTCCGGGGAACGGGGAATATGAAGACTGCAAAACAACGGCGCTAGTGTCTTGTTTCATAATTAGCTGGACATAATATCAGAACTGGAACGCTGGATTTGGCATGGTTAAGTCCCCCTTTGAAAAAGGGGGATTTAGGGGGATTTCAACAGATTATATTAAATCCCCCCTACCCCCCTTTTCCAAAGGGGGGTTAAAAATCAGTCATTTTCTCTGAAAATGCTGGTTGATGTCGGTAAGCATTTTCATCGCTTTGGTGTGGCCGCCAGGCCATGAACCGTTTCAATGGATAATCTATGCCAGCATAAAACCAGGAGAGAGAAT
>JBEKDQ010000006.1:0-23066 GCA_050014275.1 Desulfobaccales bacterium
TTCGATGCACTCATCGCAGATGTAAACCCCGGGGCCGGCGATGAGCTTCTTCACCTCGCCCTGGCTCTTGCCGCAGAAGGAGCACAAAAGATCAGCATTCTTGTCGATGCCGCGTTTACTCATATGGTTTTAAACCTCCCCAAACCTGAGCGCTGTTCGCCTCCCGGGCTTGGTATCGATACTGCTCCGCCTGCTCAAAGAAGTTATCGTCATTTTCCGGCGGATCTTTCAGGCCCGGGACTCTATTCCCGAGGCCGTCCTGAGAAAAGTTTGCCCTCTTCCCGTTTGATGATAACGTCGTCGATCAGGCCGTAGTTTTTGGCCTGTGCGCCGGACATATAAAAATCACGTTCGGTGTCGCGGTTAATCTGGTCAATGGGCTGGCCGGTGTGTAGGGCCATGATTTCATTTAACTCTTCCCGAAGCCGCAGGATCTCCCGGGCCTGGATGTCCACATCGGTGGCCTGCCCTTGAAAGCCGCCCAACGGCTGATGGATCAAAATCCGGGCGTGCGGCAGGGCGAAGCGCTTCCCCGGAGAGCCGGCCGCCAGCAGCAGGGCCCCCATGGAGGCCGCCTGCCCCATGCACAGGGTGGCCACCGGGGATTTGATGTACTGCATGGTGTCGTAGATGGCCATCCCGGCGGTCACCATGCCTCCCGGAGAATTGATGTAAAAATTGATCTCCTTGTCCGGGTCTTCCGCTTCCAGAAAGAGGAGCTGGGCGATGACCAGGTTGGCCACGTCATCGTTGATGGCCGTGCCCAGAAAGACGATGCGGTCCTTGAGGAGCCGGGAATAGATATCATAAGCCCGCTCCCCCCGGCTGCTCTGCTCCACTACCATGGGAACCAGTTGCATTTTATTCTTCGGCCTCCGGGGCAGGCTGGGGGGCGTTACTGAGGATGGCCTGGTCCAGCAACATCTTCATGGTCTTTTCCTCCCGCAATTGTCGCTTCAGCGCCCCCATGAGGTCATGCTCCTGATAGAACTTGCGGACCTCGGCGACTTCCCTGCCGCGCTGCGCCGCCACCCTGGCCAGGGCGGCGTCCGCCTCAGCGTCGTCCACCGCATTGCCCTCCTGATCGGCAATGCGCTCCAGGAGGAGTTTGACCCTTACCTGCCGCTCCGCTAGGGGCTTGATGGCTTCCAGCATTTTGGTCTGGTCCACGTCGGCCAGCTTTACCCCATACTGGCTCAGGCGGCTCCACTGCTCCCGGAAGAGATTCTCCTGTTCCTGCCGAATGAGGGAGGGCGGCGCCTCAAAGGCGGTCCGGGCCAGCAACTGATCCTTAACCTGGTTTTCCAGATTGGCCTGTCGCGTCCGCTCCTTCCCTTTAATCATATCCTCTCTCACCGCCTCACGCAAGTCAGCCACCCCTCGAAAATTGCCTACCAGGCCCTTGGCAAAGTCATCATCCAGGTCTGGGACTACCTTCTCTTTGACTTCATGAATCTTCACCTGGAACTCCACCGACTTGCCAGCCAACAAAGGATTGGCAAAGTCATCCGGCAGGCTCACCGCAAAGCGGCTCTCCGCTCCTTCCCTAAGACCCAAGAGGTGGTTTTCGAACTCGGCGTTGAACTTGCCCCTGCCCACCTCCATGTAGGCGCCCTCCGCCTTGCCGCCCTCCGCCGGCTGGCCCGCGTAATAAGCCTGGTAATCCAACTTCACGAAATCGCCCGGCTGCGCCCCGCGGCTCTCCGCCGGGGGATTTAGCAGGGCATGGGATTGGCGGATTTCTTCGATCCCGGCCTCCACCTCGGCGTCGCTCACCTCCACCGGGGGGGCCGACACCTCCAGACCCAGGTAATCCTCCACCTTGAATTCCGGGGTCACTTCCAGCTCCACCTGGTAGCGGTAATTCTCACCAGCCACCACCGCCGGGGGCGGCTCCAGCCAACTCAGATGCACCGGCTCCAGCTCTTTCTCCTTTAAGGCCTCCCCCAGGGAACGGCGTACCAGTGTATCGGACACCTCTTGGTCGATCTGTTTATGGTAATACATCTCCAGGACGTCGCGGGGCACCTTGCCCGGACGGAAGCCTTTGACCTTGACCCGCTTGCCCAATTCCCGATAGGCCCGCTCCACTTCCTCGGTCACCTCGGAGAGGGGCACCTCGATCATCAGTCTCCGTTTAACTTCGCTCAGGTTCTCCATCTCCACTCTTACCGCACTCTCGGTCATCGTCTCATCTCTTTCCATCGATCATTAGCGAGGATATTTCTCCTCCCCCCACCCCAGATAAGATGGGCAGGCCCACCTCTTTCTCCCTTGTCTTCTTTAATATTATTCAGACGAGGCGAATAATTTTAGCCGGGCCCTCTTACTGGCTCATAACCCGGAAACCCAAGGTCTCTGCGGGTTTTTGGTTAGGGCCGGCCTCCCCCCAGGACGTGCGAGAGGGGGGACTCGAACCCCCACGGTTGCCCGCTGGAACCTAAATCCAGTGCGTCTGCCTAATTCCGCCACTCTCGCCGGTTTCTGCGGATAAATCTATTTACTTTCCCTCACCAAGTCAAGCCGATACTCCCTGGGCTCGGGATTTGCTCGCTCCCGTTGTTTCCCGGAAGATTTCATGTTATGAATTAAATCACTAGCTGCCTTGACAAGTGGTGAAGAATTGGTGGCACAGGCGTCTCCCCTGTGCGGACTGAGTGGCGGGCGAGACGCCCGCCCCAGCTGTCTTCTCAATAATTTACGGGTAAGCCATGGCTCCTGGTGGTCATGCTGAGTTCAAAACAGATCTCTACTGCCTCACTGCAAAAACCTTGCCGGACCCTGCTGAAGCAGGGAGATGAATGAAATTTTTAATTATTTTTTATTCCGAGCCGCTGGAGGCGGCGAAGAACCTCGTTTTTGAGACCCTTTGCCTGCGGCTCAGTTTAACAATTATTGTACCATTTTCTCATAAAGATGCTCAAGTTTTTCGCCTAAAGGCGAAGGTTTTAAACCAAGATTATGGAAAAATAAAATGTCCGGTCGGGTCATTATTATGGCAGTCTTGATTTTTCCAGGGTTATCGGCCTGATCGGCAAGGAACGGCAATAAACCTTATTAGGGATCGCTCTATAACTCTTAATAACTCAAGTTTCGCACCCTGAAATATAGAGTACACAGGCGGGATGCATATGCTCGCTAAACCTGGTAGCCTAGGCCTCTGGCTTGTATACTCAGTTATTAAAGGGAGCAGGAAAGGGGTTCCAGCTTTATCCCCTCTACCCCGATGGGGGAGTTTAGTTCAAGATTCAAGGTCCAAAGTTCAAAGTTAAGGGCGAGCGCGCCAGCGTTAGGGTGAGGGGGAATTAATCTCTTTCCCGCTCCCATTAATACTTGGTGCGAAACTTGACTTAATAAGCCGGGCAAAATACTGCGGCTTAAGGCTCATTATTCCCGGGCGGCTTGGGTCTGGCTTACAGGTAGATACCTGTGCCACCCTAATAAAAAACGGCATGAGGGGATGCGGACCATGGAAGTTCAGGAAAAAGACGAATTGCAGCAATTACGGGATCGCCTGGCGGTAACCGCCAGGCTGGTATGGGACCGGGTGGACCAGGGCGAAATGGCGGCCATCTTCGCATACGCTGACCATTACAAGACCTTTCTGGACCGGGCCAAGACCGAGCGGGAGGCGGTCCAGGAGATCATGCGCCAGGCCCAGGCCCGGGGCTTTGTGGATCTCAACTCCCGAACCCCGGGCCCCAGGGTGTTTTATAATTATAGGGGCAAGAGCATCGCCCTGGTGGTCCTGGGCAAAAGGCCCCTGAGCTCCGGGCTGCGATTGGTGGCCTCGCACATCGACTCCCCACGCCTGGATCTGAAGCCCTATCCCCTTTACGAGGATACGGACCTCACCTTCCTAAAGACCCAATATTACGGGGGCATCAAGAAATACCAGTGGCTGGCCCGGCCCCTGGCCATTCACGGGGTCATCCTCAAGGCCGACGGCGCCACCGTGGACCTCCAGATAGGCGAAGACCCGGCGGATCCGGTGTTCACCGTGCTGGACCTGCTGCCCCATCTGGCCCGCAAGGTCCAGATGGAAAAGAAGGTGACCGAGGCCTTCGAAGGCGAAAAGCTCAATGTCCTGGTCGGCACTCTGCCCCTGGGGAATACCGAGACCAAGGAGCGCTTTAAACTCCACTTTCTGAAACTCCTGGAAGAGCGCTATGGCATCAATGAAGAAGACTTTACCAGCGCCGAGGTGGAAGTAGTGCCCGCAGGCCCGGCCCGGGACCTGGGCTGGGACCGCAGCCTGGTGGGGGCCTACGGCCAGGATGATCGGGCCTGCGCCTATGCCGAACTGGCGGCCGCCCTGGACCTCCTGGAACCGGAGCACACTTGCGTGGCCCTGTTCTATGACAAGGAGGAAACCGGCTCCGACGGCAATACTTCCGCCAAGAGCTGCCTCCTGCAAGAGATAGTGGAACTCCTCCTGGAGCGCCAGGGGGAAAGCCCCCAAGGCCAGCGCCGGGTGCTGATGGCCTCCCGGGCCATTTCCGCCGACGTCACCGGGGCACTGGACCCGGACTGGCCCGAGGTCTCTGAAAAGCGCAACTCCGCGCGTCTGGGCTACGGGGTGGGGCTCTGCAAATACGGCGGCAGCGGCGGCAAATATTCCACCAGCGACGCCAACGCCGAGTATGTGGCCTGGCTCCGCAGGGTCTTCCAGGAACACGGGGTCATCTGGCAGGCGGGTCAGTTGGGCAAGGTGGATGAAGGCGGGGGGGGCACCATCGCCAAGTTCCTGGCCATCCACGGCCTGGAGATCATCGACTGCGGCACCCCGGTGCTTTCCATGCATTCCCCCTTCGAGGTGGCCTCCAAGGCCGACCTCTACATGACCTTCAAGGCCTACCAGGCCTTTTTCGGGGCGTGCTAGGGGAGGTTTAGATTCTCTGTGAGAGGGTTAAGATGACAGTTCATTTAAAGAGGTTCTAAGGAATCGATGGGCAGTGCCCACCCTAGATTTTCTCGTCTTTTAGTCATGCTGAGCGAACCATCATGACCTGACGGCCACAACGAAAAATGAAAATAGAGAACCGCCGCCCTCGGCGGTTCCCGCCCCGGCGCTACATTTTCATATGAGCTAAGCATCTCGTATTTAGAGATTCTTCGGTCGCCTCCGGCTCCCTCAGAATGACAAGAAATGAATTCGTATCATCTTGGTGCTTAAGTGAACAGCATTAAGTTTAAATTTAAGACCTCTAGCAAAAATCCGGATAAATCTGCCTGATTAAGCAGACGCCGGCGCTGCCTGTGCTCCCGGAAGGCCAACCCCCCGGCGGGCGCTTCCCTTGCAACTCCGGAAAAAAGTGATAATCTTTAAGGGTAATCCTGGTAAGCGACAACTTTTCTCGATACTCGAGACGGGGCGACCCAATCACAGGCTGGAAGCCTGTGCTACTGTCGACCCTACAACTCGAAACTGAAGACCGGATATCTCAGATGGATAAATTCTTTGCGCGATTTAAGGCGGATGCCCCGGACGCCTCCATCTCCACCTGGGGGAATCTGGCCAACTTCTATAGCCTCCTGATCTTTCTCATTGCCATTCCCTTTGTTCTCATTGTCCTCCTGGTGTGGCTCACCACCTTTCTGGGTTTGAGCTCCTGGCTGTTCGCCGGCTTTGCCGCCCTGTGTGCCTGGATCGGCTGGCGCCTCTACCGCTGGTGGCGGACAGTTAAGACCAGGATGACCGCTCAGGGGAGTGAATTTCACGACCTGATGCGGGAGGCGGCCAGGAACGGCAAGAACGTGGAGATCTCCCTGCTCAACGGCGCCTTGACCTTGCGGTATCACGGCGCCGAGAGTCTGGCCGCGCCCCTGCCGGAGCGGGCCCGAGCCCTGGCCCTGGCTGCCCCTCTGACCCTGGAGGCCGAGGCCGAAGAAATGCGCCCCTGGCTGCCACCGGAACGCTTTCGGGAGGAACTGGAGGGATTTGTGCGTCTGCGGGACGAAGGGGTGATCAGCGCCGAGGAATTCGACCGCCTCAAGGTCAGCCTGTTGCAAAGGGTCTCTGCCTAAGGGGTGGCCGAATCAGTGGCCTGGAGGCTTGCCAGTGTTGTGCTTCGTAAATAGTATGGCATTAAATCAAGTGAAAACCTAAGTTCCAAGGGTATTAAAGTCCCCCTTTGGAAAAGGGGGGCTTGCGGCAACATTTTAAAGGGCAAAAGTATTAAAGGAAAATCTGAGACGTGATCCCAATCCCCGTAGTTTGCTAATCCCAGCTATTTCCGCTCACTGCACCAGGATCAGACCTCTGACCCCAAGGCAACAAGCCTGAAATTTCGCCCCGCTTAAACCTCAGGCACGGAATTCTCCGGCTGAATTTCTTCGGCGCCCATGGCGTACGCCGGCCCGGAGGTCAGCGCCCCCCCATCCCAGAAGTCTCGCCGCTGGCGGTAGTAGTCGTGGAGCCGGACCAATCTTCGGGCCAGTTGCCAGAGGGACTGGTCCTCCAGGTGGTCCAGGCAGGATTGCAGCACGGCCAGAAAGCTGGCGGGCAAGTAATACCCCTCTTTCCCCAGGCTGCCCCGATATTCTACGCGGTAACCGCCCTCTGGAAGTTCATAGAACTCCAGCTCATAGGTGCGCAGGGCCGGCAGGGCCTGATCGTTGACCAGATGCAGTTGTCCTAAGGGCAGGCGGGGGCGTCGGGGAGGGCCTTCGTCGCTCAGCACTCGCTGGCACACCCGGTCCAGAAAGACCATCAACTCCCGGGCCACCCGGACCTCATTCATCTCTGATAATTCGAACAAAATGCGGGCGTAACCGAAAATTACCAGCGGGATGGTGTCGGACTCCGGGTCCTGGCTGCGGTGCCAGAAGATGTGCGGAGTTACCTGGTCCTGGGGGTAAAAATCGATTTTGACCGTGGCCTTGTGCAGGCCCGGTTCCCGGCGAAAACGCCCGAGTATCCGTTTAATCATGGTTCTAAGGGAGATGCAGGTCTTTCCTCAGATTCACCGTTGCTGGACCCCGCCTATCCTCTGGAACCCATTCCGGTTGCCTGTGGAGATAAGCGCCACCTCAGCGAAAGACCTAAGACGGTGCGGAAAACCGCCGGGTAGCGCCGAAAATTGCAGATTTACCTTACCCAATGCGGCGCCGAAAGTCAAACCATTTCCAGGGTTCGCGGGACTGGGGCATCACCCCCGCAAAATTGCGGTTTACAAGCCTAGGGAGATATTTTATAAACTAAGGAAAAAGGGTGAGAGGCCAGTGTCCAAGTCGTCCCAGCCGGGCCGGGTACTGCCCCAGGGAGTGCCCGGCAGCATAAAGAAACGGCAACTCCTCAACGACCAAGAGCTGAAAGCGGAACATTGCCGGGAGTATGGCGAAAAGTTTCTGGCCCTGGGCTGGTGGGAGGACGCCCTGGAATTTTTCCAAAAGGGCCACGATTCCCAAGGACTGGAGAAGATTAAAAATCACTGCCTGGAGACAGGGGACGCCTACTTGCTGGCCCGGCTGGGGGTCCCCCAGGACCCGCACACCTGGGAGCGATTAGCAACGCGGGCCCTGGATCTGGGAAAATTTCGCTTTGCCCGGCGAGCCTATGAGCTGTCCGGTGATCCGGATAAGGCTGCCATGGTGGAAGCACTGATATCCGGCACAGAAACGGAAAAGACGCAAAATCAAGATTGACCATGATTATCCGGGATTGTTACCGCATTCTGGGAGTACCCCCCAACGCCCCCCTGGCAGAGGTCCGCCAGCGCTACCGGTCCTTGGCCCGGCAACATCACCCGGACCACCACCCGGACGATCCCGAGGCCGGCATCCGCTTCCGGCAGTTGGCGGAGGCTTACCAGACTATCCAACAAGCCCGCAGCCGCTCTCGAACCGCCTCCCAAAATCTTCGACGTCCCAGGTTCACTGAAGATGATGAGTGGTTTCAAGAATTTTTTGGAATCTCCGGCGGTTCGGCCCGTTTGCGGCAATCCGCCGGGGCCGACTTTCGCTATGATTTGCAGATCTCCTTCGCTGCCGCCTTGCGCGGCACCCGGGCGGTAATCCAGGTGGATCGCACCTTTAACTGCCGCCGCTGCCAGGGCACCGGACTGGAGCCGGGAGGCAGCTACGCCTCCTGCCCCACCTGCCGGGGCCGTGGTCGCAGCCAGTGCGGACCTGGATTGCTGCGCTTCGGGCCGCGGTGCCCGCGCTGTGGCGGCAGCGGCAAGGTTATCGCCCAGGCCTGCGACCATTGCCACGGCCAGGGCGCCACTCCGGGCAAACGGGAATATCGGCTGCGCATCCCCCCGGGGATCCCTGACGGCGCTCGCCTGCGCCTGGACGGTGAAGGTGGCCAAGGTTTTCAAAACGGCCCCCCGGGGAACCTGGATGTAGTCATTCATGTGGCCCCGGATGACTTCTTCACCCGGATTGGCAATGATATCCATTGCCAGGTGCAGGTCTCCAGCGCCAAAGCGGCCCGGGGCGGGGTCATCCTGGTTCCCACTTTGGACGGCTACCGAGCAGTGGAACTCCCCCAAGGCGCGCGGAGCGGCTGGGTTTTCCGCTTCCCCGGAGCCGGAGCCCCCGCAGGGCCCGGCCGGTTGCCGGGCGATCAGGTGATGGAGATCGTGGTCAACGTAGCCGATGACTTCAAGATTGCACAGAATCAGCGGTTCGCAGAGCTGTCTCGCCTGGGAAACGAGGCGCGAACCGGGGCAGGATATGAGTAAGTTCACCCACCTGGATGAGACCGGGCAACTGCGTATGGTGAATGTGGGCGATAAAGCCGAAACCCGGCGCCGCGCCACCGCCGCCTGCCGCATCATCGTGGGTCCCAAGGTATTTCCCCTGCTCCAGGCCGGCCGCCTTCCCAAAGGCGATGTTTGGGCGGCCGCCAGACTCGCCGGCATCATGGCCGCAAAGAACACGGCTCAATTGATCCCCTTGTGCCATTCCCTGCCCCTCACCGTCGTTACGGTGGATTTTACCCTGGAACCCCAGGAATGGGCGGTGCGCATCCAGACCCGGGTCGAGACTCAGGCCCGCACCGGGGTGGAGATGGAAGCCTTGACCGCCGCGGCAGTGGCTGCTCTTACCATCTACGATATGTCCAAGGCAGTGGATCGCGGCTTGGTGATCGGTGAGTTGCTATTGCTGGAAAAAAGCGGTGGAACCAGCGGCGATTACCACCGACCGCAGGCCTTCCCCGAAATCTCGAGCTAATTGGATATGGCCGGAGTTTAACCGATGGATAAGCAACGTCTGGAATTTTTTCGCAGCCTCTTAAAGGAGCGACTCGGGGAAATCCTGGGGGAAGCCGACAAGACCAGGACCGACATGACCAGCGCGGTGGCCCCTTTCCCTGACCCCACCGACCGTGCCACCCTGGAAACCGACCGCAATTTTACCCTCAGAATTCGGGACCGGGAACGCAAGCTCATCACCAAAATCCGGGAGGCCCTGGAACGCATCGATGACGGGACCTATGGCAACTGTGAGATTTGCGGGGGTGAAATCAGCGAGAAACGTCTCATCGCCCGTCCGGTGACCACCATGTGCATTGGCTGCAAGTCCCGGCAAGAAGCCCTGGAGCGGGCTCGGGGCCAATAAGAGCAGAGGTCAGTGGCCAGTGGTCAGTGATCAGCGATTAGCGATTAGCTAGTAGATATTAGATATTAGATATTGGTAAACTATGGGCCAAAATGGCACTTATTTGACAGATAACGATAAATATCGGGGACGTGAAAATGATATTTGGACTCCCTGCATATATGAATTTTTCCGTAAAAATACGAATAGACTGAAATTGCCTATATCTGCGTGCAAAAGTAACCCTTCTTTTGGTGACCTCGTTTACCCTATTTATGAGAAGAGGAGCCATTCTGCAATAATCAACATTGATGGCGAGGTTCTGAATACCAGTAAGATTTTTCTTAATGAATTTTTGCCAATAATTGATGCGAGATTCAATTTGGAGTTGGATGATGATCGCAAAAAAGCAAATACTATTGCGCTTATAAAGCCAGATATTTTCCTAATTCGGCCGAAAATGGAAGGTGTTTTTCTAAGAGAAAATAAACCATCTTATGATTCGACGTTTGATGGAAACCAAGGGCCTGGGGAGGCATATATTAAATTTGCTAAATGGCTAAATGATAGTGGTGTACCTTGCGATTATCTGCTGATACATTCTAGTTCGTGGAAACAATATAAAAAAAGTAAGGAAAATTCAGGATCAGTTAGGGTCTAATTTTGGTATATTGTTACTTGAGCATATTTTTTTGGAAATGCATAATAATAAATTTACTTACTCGCCAATTAGTGAGAAATGGATTCACTACACTGACACAAAACCTGAATATTAAGAATAAGTAACTTTAATTACTTTGTTTACTGACCACTGCTCACTGACCACTGACCACTGCTCAATGCTCACTGCTCACTGCTTACTGCTCACTGCTTACTGCTTACTGACCACTGACCTCTGGCCCCTTTTCTTCATATGCCCCACCCCATCGATCTGAAGGAATTCACCCTTAACGACATGGAGCGGCTTACGGCCGCTTGGGGCCAACCGGCCTTCCGCGGCCGCCAACTGCTCAAGTGGCTCTACAAGGGAGTCTTCGACTTCCGGGAGATGACCGACGTCTCCCGGAGCTTCCGGGAGGAGCTGGGCCGACGGGCCGTCATCGGCCAGCTCCAGGTGGAGCAGGAGCTGGAGGCCGCCGATGGCTGCCGGAAATTCATGTTCGCCCTGGGGGACGGCTCCCGGGTGGAATCGGTCCTCATCCCCGAGGAAGGCCATTATACCCTGTGCCTATCCACCCAGGTGGGTTGCGCCCAGGGGTGCCGTTTCTGTCTGACGGCCCGGCGCGGCCTGGTGCGCCAGCTTACGGCCGGGGAGATCGTCGGCCAGGTGCTGGCGGTGCGCCGCATCCTTAACAAATACCCCCCGGACGGCCCCTTACCTCTCCTTACTAACCTGGTCTTCATGGGCATGGGGGAGCCCCTGGCCAATTTTCCCCAATTGATTAAGGCCCTCACCATGATCACCGCGCCCTGGGGGCTCAACTTCTCGTCCCGGCGCATCACCGTGTCCACCGTGGGGCTGGCCCCTTTGATCCCCCTCCTGGGCAGGGAGGCCCGGGCCAATCTCACCGTTTCCCTCAACGCCCCGGATGACCGCACCCGCGACCGGCTCATGCCCGTCAACCGGCGCTATCCCCTGGCCGCACTTCTGGCCGCCTGCCGCAGCTTCCCCCTGCCCCGGCACCGGCGCATCACCTTTGCTTACGTCCTGCTGAAAGACCTGAACGATGCCCCGGACCAGGCGCGGCAACTGGCCCGCCTGCTGAAGGGCTTCCGCGCCAAGATCAACCTCATCCCCTTCAATCCGCACCCCAAACTGCCTTTCTCCCCGCCTTCCAGGGAACGCCTCCTGGAGTTTCAGGAGATCCTGCGAACCTCTAATTATACGGTCCTGATCCGGGAGAGCCGCGGCCGGGAGATCGGCGCCGCCTGCGGCCATTTGGCGGGGACGCGGGCTTGAGGTTAGGCGCTCCCTAAAAAGTAAGGGCGGTCACCGGAACGCCCTTGCCCTTTACCTCTCCCTCTTCGGGAATTATCCGTATCGCAGGGTCTCTTTTCAATTTACTGTTTTCTGCGTCTGCTAAATTGCCTTTGACTCAGTAGTGTCCGGCAAACGAAATTGCATGGAGAAGATTACACTATCTGGCAGTTAAAAATTTAGATCATTGTAATTTCAGTGATATCAACATATTATACCGATGTAACTAAATCCCCTCTCCCCTGCCAGGGGACGACACGGGGTGAGAGGTGGCTTCATCGGCCGTTGCCCCCCCCTCATCTTGCCCTCTCCCCACAAGGGGGGGGAGGGAAATAGCTTGTAAATTCCATTAATTGATTAGATAGTTGGACAACCTAAGTTCAAACAAATCCCTACTGCCTGCCTCATAGCAAAAAGCTTGCCGGACACTACTGCCTGGACGCGCTTCTCAATGAACCCCCTCCCAGGGGAGTCCGGGGAATATTCCCTCGTCACGGCGGTCCACGGCCTGGCGGTAGTCCCGCTTGCCGATGCCCACCAGGCGGTTTTCCTTAAAAACCAGGGGGGTATAGCCTCCACGCACCGTGTTGGAATCCTCGAAGTCCATGTCGTGAGTCAGGTAAAAATAGAAGGTATAGTGGCCGCCGCGGTAATCCCCCTCTTCCCGGATCCCGGGCTCGCCCATGATCCCCGTCACTTCCGACTTGGTCATGCCAAGCTTCAAGTCTTGGAGATGGATGAAAGTGGCCCACATTGGCTTGTTGAATTTCTGATAGAGCACCGGCTCGCCGCAGCCAGGCGCAAACACTCCCAGAACCAGGAGGAGATAGAGCCAAGACATGTTTTATCCTTGTATCGAGGTTGGATTACACCCACTATAAACATCACGGCAGGTTTCGTCAATCCGAAGGGCCGCCAGCAGCAATAATGTCAAATATTTTCGCACCTTATCCAGGAGTCATCCGGGGGCGTCACCGGCCGCCCCTAACAAAAAAACAGGCAGGCCACCCAGGTGGATTAAAGTCTAGACTTAGGCCCCGCCAGACCCTGGCTTCGGCGATAAAATACTGTTTTCTGTTTTCAGTTTTCGATGAAAGGGAAAACAAAGTGAAAGGCCCTTTAGCAGGGCATAAAACAGACTAAAATACTGTTTTCAGGTTTTCTTTTCTCAGTTTTCGGTGAAAGGCAAAATCAAAGTCAAAGGCCCTTAGCATAGGCAGAAACAGAAAAGAGTAAACAGAAAACTGCCTTCACTAGCCCGCCGCCAGGCGCAGGAAATTGCTCATAAAGCGGCGAAAATTCCGCCCCATCTCGCCATCCTGGGATCTGGCCGTGGCCATGACGGCCGCGACATCGGCCCCGGAGCCGGATAGGGCCCAGGCCGCGTCAAATTGCAGCCACCTCTCAATGTCGGCAGGACCGACGTGGTTGTCAAACTGCAGTCCCACCACTCTGGGCGAGGCCGCCAGGCCCAGGGCTTCCACCGGCGCCGCCGGGGAGCGGGCCAGGATGTCAATCCCCCCGGGCAAAGGCGGCATTACCCCCTGGCCGTGCCATTTAAAGAGTTGGGGGTGGGCCGGCAACCCTTGAAAAGCCGGATGGGCCTGCCCTGCCTGGGTCAGTTCGCCGCCAATAAAGCCCACCGACTTTTTGGGCAAGGGGCCCACCCGACAGCCCAGGACGTGACCCAGGAGCTGATGCCCCAGGCAAAATCCCAGGTAGGCCTTACCCAGGGCCAGCGCCTGCCGGATAGCCGCCTTCAGGGGCGCCAGGTAGGGAAACTGCTCTTCTTCATCCACATTGGGGGAGCCCCCCAGGACGATGAGCCCGTCAAAGCCGGCTACTGCCGGCACCGGTTCATGCCAGGCCTCCAGTATCCGGTAAGTCGTCCCGCCCGACTGCAAGGCCGCCAACAGGTGATGCCCGGGGGCCTCCCAGTCCAGATGTTGCACGATCAAAAAATTCTGCCCACCCATGTCTCTCGTCCTTGAATCTAAAGATTATCCCGGAGGCCCGGACCCGGGGGCGCAAGAGTCAAAAGATTATAGCCTTTTACCCCCCGACGGAGTAGATTTTAAAATAAGCAATTAACAGTGTCCGGCAACAAGATGGCATGAAGAAACTTACCCTATCAAGCAGTTAAAATCTATCCCATGGTAATTTCAACGATATCCATATATTATACCGATGCTACCCAATCCTTCTCCCCTGCGAGGGTAGAGGGAAAAAGCCTGGGGGGGGCACACTCCAAACCAGCATTCATTAGCCGTTGCGCATGACTCAGTTCAAACAGCTCTCTACTGCCTGCCTTATGGCAAAAACCTTGCCGGACACTACTTTTAAGGAATGAAAGAATTATCATGACCTCGTCAATGAGCGAATTTTTGCAGGAGTCTGGCGGCCTGAGCTGCTACCAAAGCCCTATGCTGGCCGCCTTTCCGGAATTGACCCATGGCTTTTTCACCCGGCGGGGCGGAGTAAGCCTCGGGGCATATGACAGCCTGAACCTCAGCTTTAACGTGGGGGATCGTCGGGAGGCGGTAGCCGAGAATCGCCGCCGGGTGCGGGAGGAACTGGGGCTCAGGGTCCTGGCCAGCGCCAGTCAGAAACATGGACGCCGGGAGGTTGTAATTGCCGGAGAGCCGCGGCCGAGGCCCGACGGCGAATTGGAGGCCGATATCCTGCTCACCCGCCAACCCGGGGTGGGGCTGCTGATCAAACAGGCGGACTGCCAGGCGGTGGTCATTTACGACCCGGGCCGCCGGGTGGTGGCCAACATCCACTGCGGCTGGCGCGGCCAGGTGCAAAATGTCCTGGGAACCGCGGTGGCCCGGCTTAAGGAGCAGTTCGGCTGCCAGCCGGCGGATCTATACGCCGCCATCAGCCCCAGCCTGGGGCCCTGCTGCGCCGAATTCCGCCAGTTCCGCCAGGAATTTCCCCCGGAATTCTGGCCTTACCAAACGCGGCCCAACTACTTCGACCTCTGGCGCCTCAGCCAGGATCAGTTGCTGGCGGCCGGACTTAAGGAGGCGCGCCTGGCTCTTGCCGGCCTATGCACCAGGTGCGGCGCCACGCAATTCTTCTCTTACCGCCGGGAGCGGATCACCGGCCGCCAAGGGACGGTCATCGCCCTCAAAATCTGATCCCAGCCCACTCTAAAAAAACCTTTACCCCTGCCCGTCGCCTTTCTTGCCAAACTTTTCCTTTAGATCGTTGACCGTCTTCTTGGTGAACTCCACTGCCTGGTCCACGTGCTGCGGGTGCGCATAGCCCACGTAGACGCCTAGGGCAAAGCCCAGAATCAGTATGAACAACATGGGATCATCCTTTCCAGTCGAGGTTAACAGTGAAGACCGCATGGAGAGAATTAGCCGAATTTACAGGTGCCCTGCCCTTCCAGGGAAGCCAGGGCTTCCCTGGCCAACTGCGCCACCGTGACGTGGCGCAGCTCTTCGCGGTCATAGATGGTCACCGGGTTTTCATCATTCATGAGGGCCTGCAGTTCGGCGGCGGCCCCGCAATAGCCAGCCTTTCCCAGGGACCAGGCCGCCAGGGCCCTAATTTGCGAGTCGGTACTTGTGAGAAAAGGCATAATCACTGGCAAAACTTCACCCAGAAGCGAAGGGTGCCGCTCCGCCAGCCGGCCGATACCCCAGAGCATGGGGGCCCGGGAAAACTCTTCGTTAAGCAGACCCATAAACATGGGGATAATCTCGTTCACCAGGGATATCTGGTGTCTGCCGATTTCCCCCAGGGCCGCGGCCGCCCCCCAGCCAAAACTGCCGGAATCCTCGTTCAGCAGCCACAGGAGGCGGCTGATGAGCTTCTGCACCTGGCGGGGATGGGCCCCGGCCAGCCGCCCCAGGGCCTCCAGGGCTCGCCAGTGCAGCAAGTCCCGGGGGTCATAGAGAAATTGCAGCAGGATCTCCCCCACCCGCCGGTCTGCGGCCGCCAGGGCCAGCAGCTCCGGGTAATCCGCTTCCCGGAGCAGCTTCCGCAATTGTTCCCTAAGGGTCCGTTGATTTACCAAGGCTCCCCGTGCCCCAGCCTGTTTTCGCTCATAAAAAAAGGCGGATGGCGGCCTTAATAAAAAGCCAGGTGCAGCTCCTTTCCCGGCAAGTGGCCGCGATCCTTACGATACCAAAAACTTAAAAGGGGATATCATCTTCCGGGACGCCTCCGGGAGGCGGCTCAAAGGACGGCTCCGGTTCTTGCAGGCGGGGTCCGCCCGGGCTTCCCAGCATCTGCATGTTTTCGGCGACGATATCAGTGGTATAGTGCTTCACCCCGTCTTTTTCATACGATCCGTACTCGATCCGCCCCTCGATCGCTACCTGTTTGCCCTTGGACAGATATTGGCCGCAGATCTCTGCCAGTTTGCGCCAGGCTACAATACGGTGCCACTCGGTCTTTTCCTGCTTCTGCCCATCTTTGCCGGTGAATCTCCGGCTGGTAGCCAGCGAGAACTTACATACCGCCGTACCGTCTGCAGTGAATCGCATCTCCGGGTCCGCCCCCAGATTGCCCACCAAGATAACCTTATTGACCCCAGCCATGGCTCCTCCTTTAGGCCTCGCAGGTATACTTCATCCTCTATCACAGAACCGCCGGGCGGGCAAGGACTTATCCCTCAGGGTGGCGGCCGGTCGCCGCCACTAATTCCCCGCTCCCTGGCGATCACTGCAAATGCACGAAGAAAGTTACACTATCCTGCCGTTAAACTCTAGTTAATTTCAACGATATCCACATATTATCCTGATGCCACCAAATCCCCTCTCCCCTGCGGGGGGGGAATGGAAAAAACTTGCAAATTTCAGGAAATAATTACTAATATGTTGCGGTATCTTTAAAAATATCTGCATGTTCCGGTTGCCGCAGGCGTTAGCCTGCCGGCGCTTCTTGGCGCGGGAAACCCAGAGTCCCGGTATCCAGAGGACTCCCCATGACATGAAATGCAAAAACCTTGCCGGAATCTACTGACCACGCAAAGATTTCCGGAGATAACCTATGATGAAAAACTCACTCATCAGCCTGGTGGCCATGGTGGTGCTAACTTCTGTCCGCTTCCGGCGGCCAGGCGGCGGAACCGAATAAAATGGCCCGGGCCGACGCCCTGATGGAGAGCCCTGCCTTGGATTACCAGCAGGCGCAGCAGGCCCTGGCCCTCTATGAAGAGCTGTTGCCTGGATCCCCGCCGTTGTTGGTCCGGCTGGCGCACACCTGCTTCGTCTTGGGGGATATGGCCCCCCACGCCTCCCGGGCCGGCTATTATGAGAAAGGCCTGACCTACGCCGAAAAACTCCTGGCCCAACAGCCTGACGGGGTCGCGGGCCATTACTGGAAGGCCTTGAATCTGAGCGGTCTGGCCGATGTCAACCGCCTCCGCGGCTTTAAACTGCTGCCGCAAATCATGGACGAACTTAAAAGGTCCCTGGCCCTGGATGAAACCTATGACCAGGCCGGGGCCCACCGGGTATTGGGGAGCATCTATCTTAAGGCGCCCGGCTGGCCCATGTCGGTGGGAGATCGGGAAAAATCCTTAGAGCACCTGACGGCCGCGGTCCGCCTGGCGCCGGACAACAGCACGAACCACCTCTATCTGGCGGAAACCTTGCTGGCCATGGGGAAGAAGGCCCAGGCTCGAGGGGAGCTGGAGAAGGTTTTGCAGGCCCGGCGCCACGCCATCAGCCCGCAGGGCCTGGAGGAAGATCACCGGGAAGCCCGGGGCCAGCTAAAAAAGCTGGAGAATCCGGAATGAGTTTTGATTTTTGAGTTGTAAGGGCGACAGTGGCACAGGCTTCCAGCCTGTGATCGGGTTGCCCGGTTTCGAGTTTCGAGTTCCTTTAACCAGATATCCAGGGGGCGCTGGGCACGCCGCCTGAGGCCGCCCCCGGTAGTTCATGTAGGGTGCGCACTGCGCACCATTAGATTAGACGAAGCAGCAATATTTCGGTGCGCAGTGCGCACCCTACATGGCTACATGGCTGCAGGCCAGCGCCAGCGATAACCTGAAGGACATGGAGAGGACGAGCTTACTGCCATTATAGAAGAGGCGATCCAGGCCGCCAGGAGACTAAAGAGGACTAAAAGAGGTTAAGGCGCTGCAAGGATTCCGGTGGTTATCGGTTTTCCAGGACGATAAAAAATAGAGCGAAATCGGGCTTTTCATTTAAAGGATTCGGTACTGATTTATCTAATCCTGGATTATGCCACAAGAATTGCCTGAAATAAGCTCAGGCGCCGCTTATTTTTTCTCCTCCCTAGGGCATCGGTAGACCGCGTCAGAGCGCCCTCAAGAGCCTCTAACCCAGCGCCCTGACCCAGAACCTCGTTCTCCAACCGGGAGAGCACTGACTGGCAGGCCCCATTTAAATTGATTTTGCCTAATTTCAAACCTTACAACCTGGTACTTTGATGATTATGTTAAATGTCAATTTCGGGGAAGAATCCTATCCGCAAGAAAAGGTTCAGGCTGGGAAGGTGTGCACGCATCATCCGGCCGATTTGCCTTCTAACCCAAAAAACCGAATTTCCGCTTAAGGGGCAAGCTTGCTTCCTGAGAATAGCTTAAATAGACGTACCAAGTTTTATCTCAAGGGGATAGAATTCTTCGCCTGGCCCATCATTGTAGTCTCCGTGTTGCTGGCCGGGCTGGCGGTCTATTATACTTTTCATGGCCTGACCATCCGCACCAGCCGGAATGACCTGGTGGCCAGCGATAGGCGCCTCCTTCAGCTCACCCACCAAATGGATCGGGCTTTCGGAGGCCGGGACGGCTTGGTGGTGGTGGTGGAAAACGGCCACCCCGAGGTGACCACTAAATTCGCCGATGCCCTGGCAGCCGAGTTGCGCCGCTATCCCCACCGGTTTCCCGATCTCTTTTATCGCCTGGACCCGAAGAGTTTCAGGCGCTGGGCCCTGCTCTATTTAGATACCAATCCCTTGATCAAGCTCAAAGATAACCTGGTGAGTCAGAAAAATCTGTTGTCCGGACTGGCTGCCGACCCGGGCCTGCTGACTTTCTATAAGCTGGTTAACGAACAGATGACCCGGGCCATGATCGGCAATCTGTTCACCGGGTTTCTGACCGAAGAGAAAAGGCAAGAGCAGCCCGACCTAGACCTCTTAAACGCCGGCCTCAAAGAATTGCATCTTAGCCTGGAAGGGAGCCACCCTTACGTCTCTCCCTTGAATGCCCTTTATCCTAAGGAATTGGGCGACGATAGCCAAGAGGGCTACTTTTTTACGGAGAATAACAAATTCCTGCTGTTCATGGTTACCGAGCAGCCCGACGGCTACCACACCATCCATGAGGATGTAGAACTCCTGCGGGACGCGGTGGCTCGGGTTAAAGGCCGATTCCCCGGGATCCAGGCGGGGGTGACCGGCCCGGACGCATTGCAATCGGATGAAATGAGCAGCGCCATGAAGGATATGACCCTGGCCACCTGGTTATCCCTGGTAGGCCAGATGATCTTGCTCATCGTCTTTCTGCGGAGCCTGAAGCGGACCTTGGTGGAAGGGATGGCGCTGATTGTCGGCCTGTGCTGGACTTTTGGGTTGGTTACCCTGGTGGTGGGGCATCTGAATATCCTTTCGCTGGTCTTTGCACCCTTACTCCTGGGGCTCACTATCGATTACGGCATCCATTGGTTCTGCCGCTTGGAAGAAGAGCTGGCGGGCCAACATTGCAACAGAGAAGCCCTGGCGTGCACTTTTCGCAGGTCGGCCCCGGGCATCATTTATGCGGGCCGGGCGGCGATACTTTCCTTTTTGCCCCTGGCCTTTGTGAGCTTCAAGGGCCTGGCCGAATTGGGGCTGATCCTCATCATGGGCATTGTGGCGATGCTGGTCGCCTCTCTGTTGCTGATACCGGCCCTGGTCATGGTTAGTGAAGGATGCGCGCCGGCTGGAATTCCCGAGGATTATCCGCCGTCCCCCAGTCCTTTTCTGCACTTGCATTGGACCCAACGCCGGTTGATCGTGGCGCTGGGGGTCTTGATCTCGGCTCTGGGCGGGGTCTGTCTGCTACAGGTTCACTTTGATTTAAATCCCCTGCATCTGCAAAACCCCAAAACCGAATCAGTAGTGTGGGAAAACCAGCTCCTGAAAGGCTCCAAATATTCCACGTCTTACGGCGCCCTGATCACCGCGACGCTGGAGGAGTTGGAGGCCAGGAGTGAGGCGTTTAAAAAGCTGGCCACGGTTTCGCATGTGGAATCGGTGCTATCTTTTCTGCCCGCCCAGATAGAGGAGAAGCGCCGGCTTTTGACCGGGATAGAGCCGGTCTTGAACTCGGTAAATTTTGCCGGCGCTACGGCCCGGCCTGCCAACCCCAAGGAATTGACCGCCATTTTAAGGCGGATTAATTTTAAGGTGGATGAAGCCGCCAAAAATTTAGGGCAAGGAGAGGCGGCCACTAAACAGCAGGTAGAAGAGACCCATCAACTGATCAATAAAATCATCCCCCTGCTTACTGCGGACCTGAATCCCCAGGCCGCGGCGCGCCTGGCCGACTTCAATCACGATTTTGGCGTGGATCTAAAAGGCAAATGGGATCTGCTGCGGGATTATGCGAAATCAGCCCTGGACTCAGATCCGCCCACACCGGCGAATTTGCCCCGGCCCGTGCGTGAGCGGTTCCTCAGCCCCCAAGGGGCTTATCTACTCCGGGTGTTTCCTTCCCAGGATATCTGGAATTTTAAGCCCCTGAAACGGTTCGTGAATAGTCTCTGGAGCGTCGACCCCAAGGTGGTGGGGGATCCGGTGCTCCTCTACGTCTTTACCAGGGACTTTCGCAATTCCATCCTCTTCGCTACAGGAATTTCCTTGGTGCTCATTGCCGCCATGCTGGTGATACTGTTCCGCAGCCTGAAATTGATGCTGCTGGCCTTTATTCCCCTGGTAGTGGGGACCGGCTTAACCTTGATCCTGATGTGGGTCCTGAACCTCTCCTTCAATCAGGCCAATGTGCTTTTCCTGCCATTAATTTTGGGAGAGGGGATCGAATTTGGGATAATCATCCTGACCCGCTGGCAGCTGGAGGAATCGACCCGGGCCATTGCTCTGCCAGCCAGTACCGCCAAAGGGGTGGCCCTGGCGGCCCTGACCACCACCGTGGGATTCGGGAGCTTGATGATCTCCGGACACAGGGGCATCTTCAGCCTGGGGCTATTGGCCACGGTGGGAAGCCTCAGCGTTTTAGTGGCTTCCCTGGTCATTTTGCCCGCCTTTCTCCGTCTGAGGGAAAAAGATTATGAGCTGGTGCAGCTATCCATTGCCCATTATCTGGGTTTAGGACAATGGCTGCACCATAGCTTGAATAGAAAATCCGATGAAAAAGCAACTCTCCATCATTAGCCTGACTCTGGTGGTAATCTGGATATTGGTCCTCCCGGCTGGGGCTGAGAGCCCTACCGCCTATGTGCGGGGGATCCTGGACAAGACTATGGCGGTCCAGAATGATGCTTCCCTGGACGCCAAGGCCCGGAGTCGGGCCATCCATCTGATCATTGAACAAAATTTCGATTTTCCGATGATGGCTAAGGATACTCTGGGGGCCACCTATGGACAGCTCAGCGCGGGGCCACGACAGCAATTCACCAATACTTTCGATTACCTATTCCAGGCTTCTTACTCCCGCCTGGTTCTCAACTTCCTCAAGCGGGAGAACATCCAATACGGGCAGGAACGGCAGGAAGGCGGCGGCAAAGCCAGGGTAGATACTTCTCTGGTTCGGACCAATGATACCATCCCTGTGACCTATCTCATGCACTCCACCTCCAGGGGCTGGCTGCTTTATGACGTGGTGGTGGACGGGGTAAGCATTCTGGAAAACTACCGCAATCAATTCGGCCGGGTCATCCGTACCAAGTCCTTCGGATTTCTTCTGAATCGGATGGAAGAACAGCGCCGGGCGACCGAGTAAACCTCGCCCCCCTTCCTCACCCCCTGAGCTCCTGTAGGGTGCGCACTGCGCACCATTAGATTAGACGAAGCAAGCAATATTTCGGTGAGCAGTGCGCACCCTAAGGGCTTTCTTTTACCGAAAACCGAAAACCCTTCCTTATGGCCCTCCCCAATCCAACAACAGCAGTTCCGGGATCGAGCGGCCCTGGTAGTAGGTGAGGCGGGTGCTGAAGGCCACCTCCTGTTCCCCGGTTAGCGGATGATGAGCCGCCTGGCCGAAGGCGATGGCTTCCATGACGCAATTCCGGTGATGCAACTGCACCTTCAGGTGCCGCTCCGCCACCACCCGGGATCCCAGGCACTCCACATCCCGGCAGACGAACACCGGCGCGGGGTTGCCCGGGCCGAAGGGGCTCAGCCGTTCCAGATGGCCGAAGAATTCCCGGTTCAGCTCCGCCAGCTCCACCTGGGCATCCACCTTCAGGGTGGGACGGAGGCAAGAGCCGGCGCCTAGTTGCTGCTCAAAGGCCTGCTCCAGCTTCTCTTGCAGGGGCACCAGGTTCTCCGCCGCCACCTCAAAACCCGCGGCCGCCGCATGTCCTCCATAGCGGCTGAGGACATCCCGGCAGGCTTGCAGCCCCTGAAACAGGTGAAAACCCTCCACGGAGCGGGCCGAACCCCGGCCGCTGCCGTTCTTCAGGCTCACCAGGGCCACCGGGCGGTGATACTCCTCCGCCAGCCGGGCCGCCACGATGCCCAGCACTCCGAGATGCCAGCCTTCCTGGGCCAGCACCATTACCGCTCGCTGTTGTAATTTTTCCCGGCGGATCAGGGCGACGGCCCCTTTGAGCACGGCTTCCTCCAGAGCCTGGCGCTGCCGGTTCAATTGGTGCAAATAGTTGGCCTGGAGCCGCGCCTGGGCCAGGTCCCCGCAAAGGAGCAGCTCCAGGGCGCAGCGGGCCTGGCCCAAACGCCCCGCGGCATTGATCCGGGGCGCCAGGCGAAAGACCAGATCCCGGAAGGAGATGGGCTTGCCTGCCAATCCGAGCACTTCCTTCAGGGCTACCAGGCCCGGCCGGCGGCTCTCTTCCAGGACCTTGAGCCCCTGGCGCACCAGGATGCGGTTCTCCCCCACGAGGGGCACCACGTCGGCCGCGGTGCCCAGTGCCACCAGGTCCAAATAGGGCCTCAGATTGGGCTCCTTATGCCCCCGGAACCAGCCCTCGGCCCTGAGTTCGGCTCGCACCCCCAGGGCCAGGAGCAGGGCCACCCCCACTCCGGCCAGGTCCCGGAAGGGATAATCGGGGCCGCCCCGCTTGGGATTGACCACAGCTAGCGCCGGGGGCAGCACCGGCGAGACTTCGTGATGGTCGGTAATGATGACTTCGAGCCCCTGGCTCCCGCCCCAGGCCACCTCTTGAATGTCATTGATGCCGCAGTCCACGGTCACCAGCAGGCGGCTTTTGGGAAGTAGCTGCTGCATACCCCCCACCTTCAGGCCGTAACCTTCCCGGAGGCGATCAGGGATGTAGCTGTAACAGGGCAGTCCCAGCCCGGTGAAAAACTGCTGCAACAGGCAGGTGGCGGTGATACCGTCGGCGTCGTAGTCGCCGTAGATGGCCAGGGGTTCTCC
>JBEKDQ010000007.1:0-22998 GCA_050014275.1 Desulfobaccales bacterium
TTTTCGGTACCAAACTTTTTTTGAAATTGCAGCAGGCTGAGCGTTTTCTGTTGCATGATTTTGCTCCAATTAGCTATTTATTTTAATTAATTATAGCATATTGATCGGAGCAAAATCAATAAGCGTTAAAATGATAATTATAAAATATTATTTGTCTGGAAAAATGCGCGAGGATACTTTATGGAGATAAACCTGGTATAATAGATGCGCGAGAAACCGATAATGACTACACGACATACATAATGAAGAAAAATTGTCTCAATAAGATAGGAGTATTCTGGAATGAATTGATAATCTTGAAACCAAAACATTTAATCTTTTTTTTCACATTATTATTATGATGACTTTCTCAATGATGATGATTATTTTTAATAAAGATTTTATTAATGGTAACGGAAACGAGGTTGAATTCCCCCTCACCCTAACCCTCTCCCCCATTGGGGAAGAGGGGGTAAATAAGGGATCTCATAATGGTGCCATTAATAATAGATTTACAATAAAGGAAATTCATAATAGAGAGTTCAGAATGCCAAATGGGCGAAAAACCATATTATGGTGGGATGGGCAATTTTATGAAGGAGAGAAATTAGTAATGAGAGCGCTGAGAACATCACACCCGGAGCGTCAGAATAAGGAAGGGTTTGTTGAAAAGATTGTCAATTGGATTAAAGATAAATAAATAACTTATGAATTGCATTTATGGTCAAACAGGGGAAATTACGAATCGCCCCACCTGGGAAAGGGTGGAGGCGGGCTGCCGGGAATGCGGCCATATCTATCCCAGCGGGGAGGTCCGGGAGCTGCTGGCCCGGCAGGCGCGGAGCGCGGCCTCGCCTCCCCCCCTGCCGCCTTGAAGGTGAACCCCGGTGAGCGCCCAGATAAGGGATCTTGTTAGTACCCGGCAGCAACAACCGGTGCGGGACCGCACCCGCCTGGTGAAAATCAGCTACGGAGTGTACAGCCTGGAGGCCGCCATTGCCGGCAAATCGGTGGGGGAAGTGCGCCAGGCCCTGAAGGAGCCCTTGAATATCGATCCCCGGGCCCTGGCCCTGGTCAATGGCCGGGACGCGTCCGCCTCCCTGGTTCTCAAGGAGGGGGACCAACTGGAGTTCGTCCGCCTGGCCGGGGAGAAAGGTGGGAGGCCCGGGGTTTGGTTCTGGTCCCGGTGGCGCCGGAAACCATGGCGCCGCCCCGGCCTGCATGTTATCATTGATATTGGCGGTTCTGCGTGACCCCGATTGCATCGATTTCATCCAGCCATTCCGGAGGAGTGATTTTATGGCGCGCGTCACCATCGAGGATTGTCTGCGGCAGGTTCCCACTCGTTTCGGCCTGGTCCACCTGGCCACCAAGCGGGTGCAACAGCTCTACCGGGGCGCCCCAGTGTTGGTACGGGGGGACAATAAAGAGATCGTCATGGCCCTGCGGGAAATCGCCGCCGGCAAGATCATCGCCGCCAAGCCATTGCCGGCCCTGATGAAGACCTCGGAGGCGAAACTACTGCCGGAGACTGGGGAGTAATCAGTAGCCAGTAGCCGGTACAAGTAAGGTTCAACTCTTTGCCTTGAAAAGTTGTGAAGAATTGGTGGCACAGGCGTCTCGCCGGTGCGGACTGAGTGGCGGGCGAGACGCCGCCCCCACCGGTCTTCTCATAATTTACGGGTGAGCTGCAGGCTCGTGAGCGACTGTCCTGAAAAATTCCTGAGTATATGGGATAATCGCCCACTGATAGCCGGTTTCCGCGCCGCCGGGGGCGCGGCGCTATATTTGCATGATTTCGGTGAGCCCTAGACTCATGAGCGACTACTCTCCTCTTTCAATGGCCGCTTGCCAAATGACTATTGGCTAATATACCCCTATCCCGGCAAGACCTCGGCGGGCCCGGCTCCGGACCAGCAGAACACCGGCGGTAACAAAATATCCTCCCCAGGGTCCGGAATCCAGACCTCCAATTCCAGGTCCCAGATTACCGGTAGTGGCCATGAGGCCACCACCCGGTCGGCCACAAACTCGGCCAATCCTCGGGCCGCAGCCTCCAGGTCCCGGGGAGCGGCGGCGGCATCCAGCAAAACTGCCAACCGTTCCTGGAACTGAGCCTGCCAGGGGGGCGCCTCCCCGTTGCCGCGCACTGTTAACCATTCCTGGGAACTGCGGCAGCCGGGCAGGGAGAGCCTTACCTTTTTGGGCTCGCCCTGCTCCGGCCAGCCCCTCAAGGTGAGGAACAGGGAACGGGCGGTGCGGCCCAATAAAAAGGGAACCCAGGGGTCTTGCAACTGGGGGCCCATAACTCGCTGCCAGAGCCGGTAACGCAGCTTGGCCAGCTCCGGGTCCACCATCTCCGGGATCCCAGGAACCGGGCCGAGGCCCGAGGGCTTCTCCCAGGGCTCCGGGGCCAGGATTTCCTTGAGCCATTCCTGGCCTTGGTCCACCAGTTGCAATTGGGCCTCCTGGTCGGCCTGGAGCTTTTCCAACTGCCAGGCCAGAGACCAGGGGTCCGGGGAAACAGCTTTCCCAGGCGCCTCCGCCCGGCCGTAATTACGGAGAGCCCGTACCAGATCGCCCCCGTCCTCCCGGGCTTTCTGATACTCCTCAAAGGCCCGCCACTGCAGGAAGTCGCCGGGCTTATGGTGCTTGAGCCCGGGGGGGAGGGCCTGGGCCTCCAAAGGCAACGGCATTCCCTGGTACGGCAGTTGGGCCGGCCACCCCGGGATCACCCCCACCCGGAGATGGGGAAAATAGAGAGGGAGGGTCCAAAACTCCTGCCGCCAGGGGAGAATCAAAGGGAAGGCCACGAGATGCTGGTCTGCTGTCATCTGGTCACCGCCTGTATCGCCTTTTATTAAAGGGGCTTATATGCGTCATGCATACATTTGCTTTTAGTTCAAAGTTCAGGTTAGAGGTTAAATACGCCTATGTTCAACTTTGAACTTCGAACCTTGAACTAATCAGGGAAATGTGCGTCAAGTATATAGTTCTCTTATTAAATAGTGGGGTAGATTGAGGCCGCAGAAAATCGGAGCCACTAAGCGGTTCTTGGGGATGACCGGCTTATTGGCCGCGGATAATTAAAACCACCGGGAAACCACCGAGCTTCCGAAAAAATCATTTGACAGTCCCACGCTTAAATATCTATTAATATCCCAAGAAAACGGGAGATACAAGGAGGAGTCTATGGAACTTTTGGAAGCCCTGAAGACCAGAAAGAGCATCCGAGCTTTTAAGCCCGCGGCCGTTCCCCGGGAGCTCATCACCCGTATCCTCGAGGCCGCCCGTTGGGCCCCCTCCTGGGGGAATACGCAGCCCTGGGAGCTGGTGGTGGTGCAGGGCGATAAGATCCGGGAACTGACCGGGGAGATGGCGGCGGCTTTACAGCAAAGGGTTGCGGCGAACCCCGACGTGGCCATGCCGGAAAATTTTCCCGACGCCTACAAGGACCGCTATCTGGCCTGCGCGGCCGGGCTGTTCGACAAGATGGGGATTGCCCGGGACGACAAGGCCTGCCGCATGGCCCACCTGGCTAACATGAGCCGGGCCTTCGGGGCGCCGGCGATCATCTACGTGATTTTCAATGCGGACCTGGGCGAGCCTTACACCATGTTCGACTTGGGGGCCATTACCCACGCCATCTGCCTGGCGGCCCATGACCTGGGCCTGGGCACCTGCATCAGCGCCCAGATAGCCAGGAACCCGGACCTTATCCGGCGGCACCTGGGCCTCACCTCGACCCACAAGATCGTAGTGGGCCTCGCCCTGGGCTACCCCGATGTGCAGGCGCCGGCCAATGCCTTCCGCACCGAGCGGGATCCGCTGGAGAAGTTTGTGCAGTGGATTGAATAAGGAAATGGCGCAGGAGCGGGGTTACCCGGCCCTACAGGCGCTCAAACGTGATAGGGGTGGCCCAGCTTGAGGGTCAAGGCCCGGTAGAGCTGCTCCAGCAGGAGGAGGCGGGCCAGTTCATGGGTCATGGTGAGGCGGGAGAGAGATAAGCGTTCGTCGGCCGCAGCCAACAAAGCATCCGCCAGCCCCCAATGGCCGCCAAGGAGAAAGGCCAGGGGCCGGGCCAACTCTTGCTGTTTGCTGAGCCAGGCGGCGAATTCTTCGCTGGTAAACTCCCGGCCGGCGGGGGTCAGGGCCGTCACCCAGGCCCGGGGCGGCATCTGGGTCCGGAGGCGTTGGCCTTCCTTCATTTTTATGGTTTCCGGGGTTAACCCTCCGGCCTCCTTTTCCTCCCGGACGCTCCTCAGGGTGAGTCGCGCCAGGGGCAGAAGGCGTTTGCGGTAAAAGTCCAGGCCTTCTTGAATAAAGCCTTCCCGGGTCTTGCCCACCATCAGGACGGTCATCTGAAGCATGTTATTGCCAAGGATACGGACGGAAAACGGATCATAGGGGGGCCCATGGCCGCCATAATGAAGAATACGCCTCGATAATCAACGGACTCAAGGTTCCGGGCCGTTTCCCGGGAGGAGGAGAAAGCGGCTCTTACCCGAGGCGATGCGGCTTCCGTCGGCAATGCGGATGATCTCCCCTTCGGCCTGGCGGCGGCTGCCGTTTGTGGTGCGGAGCACCCCCCGCACCCGGATGGGCTCCCCGGGTTTCAGGGGTTGGTGAAAGCGCACCTCCATGCTCAGGGTGAGACCGGGCCCTGCGAAGCGCCACACCGCATGGGCCATCAGTTCATCCAGCAGGGTGGAGAGGATGCCACCGTGGATCACCTGGGCCCAGCCCTGGTACTCCCTGGGGATGGCCAGCTCGGTCTCCGCTGCCAGCTCCGCCTCCGAATATCGCACTGCGATCTTAAATCCCCGGGGATTGTTCTTGCCGCAGACGAAGCAGTAGTTGTCAGCCAGGGGGGTCGGCTCCGGGGCCCTGCCGGCGGTTTGATCTGGAGTAGTCATCCGTTGCCCGACATCTTAAAGATAGTTTGGCTGACTAATCGGAACCGTTAATAGCACCGGCAAGACCCCCAGCCATTAAATGGTCAGTTAGCAATTGCCGCCCGTCAGGCTCGACGTCCGCATCCGTAATCCTTTGGAAAACCACTTGCTCCTGATCACTGGATATGCAGAGCCATGGTTTCATTTCGGCTCCGTGGGATAGCCTGCCGCCTCCCATCCTAGCCAGCCCCCTTTCAGAGCCCAAACCTGGGGAAAGCCCATTTCCATCAATTGCTGCGCCTCCCGGGCGCTGGTGCCCTCGTTAGGTCAGGAGCAGTAGAGGACGATTTTTTCCCCTTTCGGCAGGTCCGCGGCCCAGGTTTTGAAATCCTTGGGGTCCTGGCGCACCGCACCCTTGATTTTTTTATCGCTGCCTTGCCAATCATGCGGCTGCCTTACATCCAGGATGAGTACCTGGGGGTCGGAGAGCCAGCTTTTTAAGGTTTCGGGGTCAAGACGCGGGCCTTCCGGGCCGGTGCCCCGGCCTTGGGCAGACACCCAGGGGAACGCCAGCATCAGACTGACCGCCATCATCATCAGCCATAACCTTGCTTTCTTCATCTTTCCTCCTTTTCGGGTCTGGAGAAAAGATAAGATCGGGCAAACGGAGAAGCAAGCTTGCTAGTGTGATGCTTCATAATTGCTATGACATTTCAAACTACAGTTTTTTAACCCCGCTTGAAAAAGGGGCGCAGGGGGATTTAAAATTACCTCCTGAAATCCCCCTGAATCTCAGTAGTGTCCGGCAAGGTTTTTGCTATGAGGCAGGCAGTAGGGATTTGTTTGAACATGGGTATGCCCACCAGCTAATCAATTCATCGGATTTACAAGCTATTTTCCTCTCCCCCCTTGGGGGGAGAGGGCAGGTTGAGGGGGGTATGCGACGCCCAATGAAGCCACCCCTCACCCGGTGTCGTCCCCTCCAGCAGGGGAGAGGGGATTTAATTGCATGGATATAATATGTTGATATCGTTGAAATTACAATGGTCTAGAGTTTAACTGCGAGATAGTGTAATCTTCCCCTTGCAATTTTATTGCCGGAATACTACTGCCTAAATCCCCCTTTTCCAAGGGGGACTTTAATACCTTGGAACTTAGTTTTCATTTGATTTAAGGCCATACTATTTACCAAGCACTCACACTAGCCCTTTGGGGTCAATTTTAACATGACGGCGATTTGCCCCGCCAAATCGGCGGTCTGCTTCGCCGGGTCCCCGGTCCTGGGGGTCAGCAACTGCGGCCGATTCCGGTACTCGGCTTTGGGGGCCACCTCGAACTCCGGCGGAAAGGAGTCCTCGAAGTACATCTGCTGGAAACCGATGAACTTCAGATGGTGGGCGGTGGCGTCCAGCACCGCGGTTTCCCCGGCCTCCACCAGCCTCTCTTTCAAGGCTGCCCGGAAACCGGCCAGGGATTCGCCCCCCTGGGTGCAGGCGATGTGGCCGTGGCGGTTGGCCAGTAGCATGGAGTCCATGATCTCCTGTTCGCTCACCTGGACCACGGCCACCGAGCCCTCGCCGGCCTGGCGGTGGTATTCCTCCACCAGGCGGATGACCCGGGGCATGGACACCGGATTGCCGATCATGGCCGCCTGGGCTACGCTGGGCTGGACGGTTACCGGTTTGAAGACCCGTTTCGCCCGGTCCGGCTCCAGGTAGTAGCGGAACACCGGGTCGGCGTGGCGGGACTGGACCCCGATGACCCGGGGCAGGGTCTCGATAATTTTGAGGCCGTGGAGGCGAAGGAAGCCTTGCATGATGGCGGTGATGTTGCCGGCGTTGCCGATGGGCACCACCACGACCTTACCGGCCAGCTCATAGTCGAACCACTGGGCGATCTCGTAGGCGTATGACTCCTGGCCCCGGATGCGCCAGGAGTTCTTGGAATTGAGCAGGGCCACCTGGTAGTGGTCCGCCAGGGACTCCACCACCTTCATGCAGTCGTCGAAGACCCCGGGGATCTCCAATACCCTGGCGCCGTGGCCCAGGGGCTGGGCCAGTTGCGGAGGGGTGACCTTGCCGTGGGGCAGGAGCACCACGGAGGCCACCCGGCTTCCCAAGTAAGCGGCGTAGAGGGCGGCGGCCGCCGAGGTGTCGCCGGTGGAGGCGCAGATGGCCAGGAGCTTGCCGGCCCCGGGCTGGCGCACCAGGTAGTTGAGATAGCTCAAGGCCGCGGCCATGCCCCGGTCCTTGAAAGAGGCGCTGGGGTTCTGGCCGTCGTTTTTATAATAAAAGGCCCCGCCGACTTCTTCCCGCAGCGCATCATTGGCCGCCACCTGGGGGGTGTGGCCTTCCCCCAGGTAGATAACGTCCTTCAGGGGGATGACCGGGGCAATCAGTTCGTAAAAGAGAAAGACTCCTTTCAGGGCCGGCAGGTTGAGCATCTTCCGGTAATCGAACAACCGGCGCCAAAAAGCCCCGGAGTGCTGCTGGAGGCGGCCGGCGGCCTTATCCTCCAGGAGGAAGAGTCCCCGGCACTTCGGGCAGGTGTAGAGGAGCCGGCTGATGTCGTATTCCGCCCCGCATTCGAGACAGCGATATACCAGATCGCCTTCCGGCTTCGGTATGAGAAAGGGCCGGATATCGTCGGGGAATTGTTCGGGTCTCAAGACGCCCTCCGGGTAATAATTTCCTTTTCAGATTGTAATTGATTCAACTCTTTCGCTTCTGCTTTGGTAAACTTTCTCCAGGACCTTCATGCTCAATAGCAATGACAATAATTGGAAATGTCATTGCCTCTTTGAATTCTTCTTCTATATAACGGATAGCATCTTTGTAGCTTGGGGTACGATCTGGAAGGAAATATTGCAGTCGATCATCTGGTACAACTATCACTCCAATATCAATCTCAGCAGATTGAAGACTATTTCTCAGGTGGACAATATCCCTAATAAGCAAATCGCTTCTTGTGGAAACCTGGACCTCTACCCCAATTCTGGAAAGAATAGTCTCATTGTACCGAGTGCGCTTAATCCAATCAATACCTCCTGTCGTTTGCTTATTTCATTCACCTTTCTGTACAAAAGCTTCATCCAAAGCTTTCCTAATTACTGCGGCTCCGTTGGACTGCTTTTCTTCAACGAGTCTTATTTCCGTTTCTAGTATGATTTGTTGCAATTCAAGAAACAGACCGGCTAAACCTAAGCGGCAGACTTTATCCTTTGCGCCGTCGTAAAACTTGATTTTGGTTATCTTCATTTTTTTTAAATAACTCCCTATAGTTGAAAATTGATGTATTTCGCAACGATAAAGGAAAATTCTCTTTGAGTCTTTTGGCAATATGCTCACAATCGTATAGTTCGACCCCTAACCAATTCCTATGATTTATTTCCGCAGCCTGAAAAGTTGTTCCACCACCGCCGAACGGATCTAACACTAAATCTCCTGGGTTTGTAGATATCAGAATCGCTCGCTCTGGTATAACCAATTTAAGTTCATTAACACCAGGACGGACCTTGAATTTCCTATGTCTATTTGGCGACGTATCTTCCCAAAAATCTGTAAGATTTAAACCCTCAGGATTCAATTTATTTCGGTGTCCACCATAATCTTTAATCTCTTTTCCGCAATGTCGGCATTTAGGTATTGGTAGACGAACTCGATTAAAGATCCTGGGTTCTCCTCTGGTATAATATAGCAGTGCATAATGGGCAGGATATAATTTTTTGCCGCGACTATAAGTGCTTTCCATTGTAAGTGCAATCCAATGCCGAAAAGTCAGCCTTTCACTCATAAAATTTGCGAAATGGATTCCTAGTTCAGGCATAGCATATATAAAAAAGGCACCATCTGGCTTCAATATTCTTGAGCATTCTTTTATCCATTTGTAACACCATGAATAGTATTCAACTTCATCGACCTTATCGTTGAAAGCGTTCTGCTAGTCCTTGCCAAGATTGAATGGTGGATCTGCAAACACAGAATCTATGCTTTCCGATTTCATTGCCTTAAGTATTTCTAAGCAATCTGCGTTGAAAAGTGCCCCATGTTGTGTCATCAAGTAAGGGACCATATGTACTCTCCCTAGGTCGTCAGATGATACTTCTTCAGCTTGTATTGCAGCAGGCTCTTGGTGATGCCCAGCATCTCGGCGGCCCGCACCTGTACCTGGCCGCTGCTCTCCAGGGCCCGGCGGATCATCTGTTCCTCAATGGCCTCCAGGGCCTCCGGCAGGGGGGTGTGCAGGGGGACGAAGTGGTCGATGTCCAGTTTAACCTCGGTGGCGGCAGGAGCCATTTCCCCGGGCAGGTCCTCGGAAGTGATCAGGTTATTGGCGCACAGGATCACGGCCCGCTCCATGACGTTTTCCAGCTCCCGGACGTTGCCGGGCCAGGGGTACTGCGCCAGCAACTTCAAGGCCTCCGGGGTGAGGCGGATCTTGCCCCGGACGTTTTCCTGGGCGTACTTCTTGATGAAGTGGGCCGCCAGCAGGGGGATGTCCTCCTGGCGCTGGCGCAGGGGGGAGATATGGAGATGGACCACATTGAGGCGGTAAAACAGGTCTTCACGGAAGCGGCCGGCCTCCACCTCTTCCTTCAGATCCCGATTGGAGGCGGCCACCACCCGCACGTCCACCTTGATCGAGCGGTTGCCCCCGACCCGTTCGAACTCCATTTCCTGGAGGACCCGCAGCAGTTTTACCTGGAGGGCCTGGGACATATCCGCTACTTCATCCAGGAACAGGGTGCCGCCGTCGGCCAGCTCGAAGCGCCCCTTGCGCATGGCCACCGCGTGGGTAAAGGCGCCCCGCTCGTGACCGAATAGCTCGCTTTCCAGTAGGGTTTCGGTAAGCGCGGCGCAGTTAACCGAGATGAAGGGCCGTTGCGCCCGGTTGCTGCACTGGTGGGTGGCGCGGGCGATCAGCTCTTTGCCGGTGCCGCTCTCGCCGGTGATCAAGACGGTGGCCTTGGAGGTGGCCACCCTTTTGACCAGGGCCAGGATCTCCGCCATCACCCGGGATTCCCCCACGATGTTGGGAAAGCCATATTTCTTGTCCAATTCCTGATATAGCAGCCGGTTGGTGAGGAGGAGGTGGCGGTACTCCAGGGCTTTGGCGATGGTCACCAGGATTCCCTCATTTTTAAAGGGCTTCAGGATGTAGTCGAAGGCCCCTTTCTTCATGGCGGTGACGGCCAGTTCCACAGTGCCGAAGGCCGTCATGATGACCACCGGCAGGTCCGGATAGAGGCGGTGCAGCTCCTCCATGAGCTCGATGCCGCTCATCTTGGGCATTTTCATGTCGGTGAGCACCAGGTCCAGGTCGGCGGCGTCGGCGACCTTCAGGGCCTCCGGGGCGCTGGGGGCGGTAAGGACCTCGTAGCCCACCCCTCCCAGCAGGGCTTCCATGACCGTCAGATAATTGACTTCATCGTCAACGACTAAGATGGTATCCATAAATAGAGTTTCGAGTTTCGAGTTTTTGGTAGGGCGGCCGTATCCGCCCCCCCGGCCCACAGGGAGGCCATCCCGGCAGCCCGCCTTACCTGCTGAAAGTTGATATTTGATAGCTTCTCATCAGGCCACCTTTTCCAAGGGCAACTTCGGCAGGGTGATGGTTACCACCGTGCCCTGGCCCATGGAGCTGTCGATCTTTATGATACCCTGATGGGTTGTCTCGATAATGCTCTTGACGATGGGCAGGCCCAGGCCGCTACCTCTTTCCTTGGTGGTGAAGAAAGGGTTGAGGACCTTTTTCAGGCTCTCCGGCTCAATGCCTTCGCCGGTGTCCGCAAAGCGGATCTCGCCGCCGCGGCCCTGGGGGCCCGGTTGGGTGGACACGGTGAGCCGCCCGCCCCCGGGCATGGCCTGGATGGCGTTGAGCAGCAGGTTCAGGAAGGCCTGGTACAACAGGTCCGGGTCCGCGGCCAGTGCCCGGCCCTGGAGACGGTATTCCCGGGTGACCTCTATCCCCAGGCGCCGGATCTCCGGCTCCAGGAACTCCAGACCCCGGTCCAGCACCGCCTCCAGGTCGCAGGGGCGCAAATGGGGCACCCGGGGCCGGGCGAAATCCAGGAATTCCGTAACCTTTTCATTGAGGCGGTTGGCTTCCTCAACGATGATCCAGGCCAGGCGGTTTTGCGGCTCATAGCGGGCTAAGCGCTCTTGCAGCAGTTCGGCGGTGGAGCTGATGATCCCCAAGGGGTTGCGGATTTCATGGGCCACCCCCGCGGTCATCTCTCCCAGGGCTGCCAGACGTTCCGACTGGTGCAACTGAGCCTCCAGGGACCGTTGCTCCTCCTGGCGCCGAGCCAGAATCACGCCAGCCTGCTTGACGATCTGGCGCAGGATAATGAACAATAAGCCCATAATCACCGTCAGGATGACCAGGATGAGGAGGCGGAATTTATTGATTTCCGCCAGATCGTCGGAGATGTCCTGGGTGATCTCAAAGACCCCGATAACTGGCCCCGAGTGGGTGGCTAACTCTTTCTCCAGACGGAAGGGAATGAAGGCCTTGAGGTACTTCGACTGAGTGCTGCGGGGCCAGAGGACGCTAAGGGGACCGTAGCCGGGCACCTCAAAATAGTTCTCCCCGGCCAGGGCTTTCTTAACCCCGGGAAGGTCATCGCTCTTTTTCCCCAGGGGCAGGTTGGCGGTGCTATAGGAAAAGACCCCCTCCTGATCGTACTGGTTCAACTGTTCCACGTGAAACCCATGGATGGTGTTGCGCACCACTTCATCCAGACGGCGGGACTGCTCCGGGTCGGATAAGGTAATCCGGCCGCCTTTTTCGAAGGCAGTAGGCAGCACGAACTGCTGAAAGATCTGGTGATTCAGGTTGGCCGCCAGCAACAGCAGATAGTCTTCGTTTTTCTTCATGGTCATCTGCTGGGCCCGGAGAGTCAGCAAAACGACGAGAATGCCGGTGACGATCGTGATAACGATAAAACCCGGCAAAGAAAAGAATTTTACCAGGCCGAAGGGGTTCAGGTCTTTGCCCGGTCGCCACCAAATAGTTCGCAGTTTAAGGTGTTTCATGCGCTCAGAAAACCTTGGGCCGAGCCGCCGATCCCCAGGACTACCAAATCCCAACACCACTCCAACACCGGTTTGGCCACCCGGCGGATCTCCCCGGGGACTTCGCTCCCCGGGCGGCCGGCTTGCCGGCCGGCGGTTAGCTCCCGCTCCCGGGCCGTCTCGGGGGTCAGCTCGGCCAACTCCCGGTCGCTGAGGCCCTGGCCGCCCACAAACCCAGTCAGGGGGCAATCATAATTGAGGCTCAGGACCTGGCTTTCGGCCCGCTGCGAGTCCTGGTGGCGCTTGTTGGACATGGATCTCCGCTTTCACCCAGCCGCGGACAGGCCGGGAATGTTACCTTATCTTATAATGTTAGCCGATCAGGGAGAGAGATTCAAGATTATCCTGAACGGAGCGCTGAGGAGTGAAAAGAATTCGATTATTTGCTTCGCTCAGAATGACAATTCTGTTATCTTGGCCATAATCAGGGAGCACCTCCGGCCATGATACCCATTATTATACCAGAAAGGCCCGGGGGGGGCGCGACCTCCCTTTACAACTGTAAAAAATATTAACAGGTAGGTTCCCGAATTATTCCCGAAGGCCTGGCGTGTTCGATAAATTGATTAAATAAATAACAATCGGTTAACCAGGGGGCTCTCCTTGGAACGGCCATTACTTAGCATGTTTGCCAAGGGGTGCCCCCAATCTCCGGAAACCGGCGGATCGGGCTACCTCAGAGAAAATCTCGGCCCTTGAGAGGCGGTCATCGGGATGGAGCGAGAATACTATAAAAAATTAAGGTGGGAAATTATCCTGACCATCCTGGCCTTTTCGGTAATCCCGCTGCTCATCCTGGGAGCCGTCATCTATTACCAGTTTAACCAATCCTACTACACCAAGATCATGGAAGATATGAAGAGCATGGCAGAAAACCATTCCAGTTCCATCGATCTCTTTTTGGACGAGCGCATCTCCCAGCTCAACAGTCTGGCCCATACCATCCCCCTGGAAAAACTGCGGGATGAAGCATACCTGGAAAAGGTTTTCAACATCATCCAGGCCCGTTCCAGGTCTTTTTTGGATCTGGGGATTATCGACCAGGAAGGTAGCCAACTGGCCTATGTGGGGCCGTATTACGCCCTCATGAAATCGGCAAATTATAAGGATGAAGACTGGTTCCATGCGGTGATGTCCACCGGCGTCTATGTGAGCGACGTATTCCTGGGATTTCGCAAGAGTCCGCATTTTATCATTGCGGTGATGGTGCGGGAAGGGAGCCGGAGCTGGATCCTGCGGGCCACCATCGATTCCGACATCATTGAGAACATCGTGCGGGCCGCCTGGGTCGGCAAAATGGGGGATGCCTTTATCATTGACAGCGAAGATATCTTGCAAACCAAGCCCCGGTTTGGCGGGGCGGTTCTGCAACCGGCGCTGGCGCCCGATTTCTCCAAGGCCACCGTTCCCCAGGCGGAGGAAATCGCGGTCAATGGCGACCAAGGGCTCTTCGCCGTCGGCATCATCAAACTGAAGAAGTGGGTGCTGGTAATCCGGGAAGACCCCAGGGACCAGTTCACCCCCCTGCTGCGCACCAGGTCACTGATGGTCTTGATTGCCTTGGGGGGAGTGGCGTTGATTTCCATCGGCGCGGTGCTCTCCACCCGCTCGATGATGAATGAAATGATAAACATGGAACGGCAGAAGGCCGCCAGCGAGGAAATGGCCCTACAGGAAAGCAAGATGGCGGCTTTGGGGAAGATGGCTGCAGGCATTGCCCACGAAATCAACAATCCCCTGGCGGTCATCGGCGAAAAGGCCGGCTGGATTAAAGACTTGCTAAAAATGGCAGATGTCTCCAAGAACGAGAATTTTCAGGAAATAGCCGCGGCGGTGAACAAGATTGAATATCATATCAACCGCGCCAGGACAGTAACCCACCGTCTCCTGGGCTTCGCCCGGCAGATGGAGCCGGTCACGGAGATCCTCAATATCAATACCGTTCTGGAGGAGAGCGTGGCCTTTTTGGAAAACGAGGCCCGCTATCGCAACATCGATATCCAGGCCGATTATGCCCTCGAGCTCCCCATGACCGCCAGCGATACGGGCCAACTGCAGCAAGTCTTTCTCAATATCCTCAATAACGCCATCGACGCCATCGGCAAAGATGGTGAGATCCATCTCAAAACCAGGCACCTTGCCAAAAATAATGAAATCGGCATAGAGATTAGCGATAGCGGTCCCGGCATCCCCAAGGAGATGCTGAACAAGATCTTTGATCCCTTCTTCACCACCAAGGAGGTGGGCAAGGGCACCGGCCTGGGCCTTTCCATTTCCTATAGTATCATGGAAAAATTGGGAGGCAGGATAATGGTGGCCAGCGAGGAAGACAAGGGCACTACCTTCACCATATATTCCCCGGTCAGATAAGCCGAAAGGAGGGCGTCATGGAAAAGTTCAAGGTTTTGATCGTGGATGATGAATTGGATTTTCTGGAGACCATCGTCAAGAGGCTCCGGGCCCGCAATATCGAGGTGAGCGGGGTGGAGAGCGGCTATCTGGCTCTGGAAGCCCTGGATAGCAGCTCGCCAGACGTCATCATCCTGGACGTCAAGATGCCAGGCATGGACGGCATCGAGACCCTCCGGGAAATTAAAAAGAAGAAGCCCTTGACGGAAGTCATCATGCTAACCGGCCACGCCTCGGTGGAGTCGGGGATCCAGGGGATGCAACTGGGGGCCTTCGATTACCTCATGAAACCGGTAGCCCTGGATGAGTTGCTGGAAAAGGTGCGTCAGGCCTATGAAAGAAAGCTGATCCAGGAAGGCCAGGGATCTCATTAGGCTGAAGCTGGAGGCACTTGGGTTTTTCTCCCCTATGATCTCGATCGGGTCCCGGAGGAATGGCTGGCCTTTGCTGTTGAAGATTGAAGGCGGCCTATGAAAAGAAGCTGGACCGGAAAAAAGATCAAGGGCCGCGACCAGGCCGCAAGCTCAGTTCTACGAAAGGCAGCGCCTTCATTTCCCGCTGAGATAGTCACCCAGTAGTTTTCGGCTGTGCTCATCCTCGTGGCAGTAGACGCAGAGATTCTCCCAATTGGAGCCATCCCTGGGATTATTCCCGGGATTGCCATCCTTGTGGTGCACCGTTAGGAGATGCCGGTTTTTCTGGGTGAATTCCCGGCCGCATTTGGCGCAGATCATGCCGTGAATCTTCAGGGAGCGTTCCCGGTAGCTGTCGGTTTGAGATTTCATCCTGCCTAAATCCTCAAATATTCTTTAAGTTTTTCACTTCGCGGCGGGGGAATCCACCACTGCACCCAGATCCAGGCTGTAATTGCCTTTCTCCAGGGATGATCCCTCCTATCAAGAAATATACCAGATTGTCAGTTCCCGGGACAGCATGATTTGCTTCCCGGGGCTTCATCGGTAGCGCACTTCCCTGCAGTCGGCTTCGACAACAATAAAAGTGCCTGACAGAACCACTGGCCGCCCCGGAATTTAAGGGAAGTCCCATAAGCCCGGGGCGATTCCCTTATTTTTGTGGTAACATAAATTATTCTCTAAAGTCCTCCGGTCAGGCCGGAGACGGGTTGCTCTGATGCCGGCGTACTTTCTGCTCCTGATCGCCATCATTATCCAGTTTATTGCCGCATTCCTGGCTTTTCGGCTGGTGCGGATTACCAGGAGAACCGCCGCCTGGCTGTTTATCTCCATAGGCTTCTCGCTGATGGCCATCCGGCGCTGCTTCACGTTATCCGAGTGGTTCTCCCGGGGAATGTCCCTAATGCCCGTGGACATCGATTCGGAATTGGTGGGGCTGGCCACCGTCATACTGATGCTCCTGGGGGTGGCCTTGATTGCGCCGCTATTCCGGGACATGATGAGCACCCAGGAAGGGCTCAGGGAACAGGTCGAGCAGAGGACCGCAGCATTAAAACAATCCTATCAGGCATTGCAACTGGAGTTGCAGGAACGGAAACAGGTGGAGGAATCCTTGCACCTTTCGGAGGAAAAGTTCCGAACCATTGCTGACTTTACGTACGATTGGGAGAGTTGGCTGGCCCCCGACGGCGCCTATAACTATATTTCGCCCTCATGTGAACGGATTACCGGGTACGCCGCTCAGGAATTTCTGCAAGATCCCGGACTCCTGGGGAGGATCATTCATCCCGACGATCACGCCATGGTGGTCAAGCATTTGCGCGATGATCTCGGCAACCCTGACCCCCATTCCCTGATTTTCCGCATCTTTACCCGGAGCGGCGAAGAGCGTTGGATCGCCCACGTGTGCCAGCCGGTTTTTACCCCCGAGGGGCGTAACCTCGGCCGCCGCACCAGCAACCGCGACATTACCAGATACCAAAGGGCCCGGGCCGAGAAGGAGGAGCTGGAGGCCCAACTTCGCCAGGCGCAAAAGATGGAAGCCATCGGCACCCTGACCGGGGGCATTGCCCATGATTTTAACAACATCCTGTCACCCATCATCATGTACACCGAGATAGCCTTGCGGGAGATGGGGAAGGACCAGGAACTGCGCCCTTATCTGGAACAGGTGCTCAAGTCTGGCAAACGGGCTGCGGATCTGGTCAAACAGATTCTCACCATCAGCCGCCGCAGCGAGCAGCAACGGATAATGGTGCGCCTGAGCCCCCTGGTCAAAGAATCCCTGAAATTTCTGCGGGCCTCCTTGCCGGCGACCATTGACATCCAAACGCAGATCGCCGAGGAGTGGGATTGGGTGCTGGCGGACCCCACTGAAATCTACCAGGTGGTCATGAATCTTTGCACCAATGCCGCCCATGCCTTGGAAGAAAAGGGGGGGCATCTCAGCGTGGGTCTGGATAAAGTGGAATTGGCCCGAGAGCAGACGGCCTGCGGCATCAGCGTCCCACCGGGAAATTATCTGAGATTGACCGTCGGGGATACCGGTCAGGGCATGACCCCGGGGGTGCTGGAACGGATCTTCGAGCCTTACTTCACCACCAAGGAGGTGGGCAAGGGGACCGGCCTGGGTTTGTCGGTGGTCCATGGAATTGTAAAAAATTATGGTGGGGGCCTCCAGGTCTTCAGCGAACCGGGAAAAGGAACCACCTTTGAGATCCTCTTCCCCCTGATGGCCTCTGAAGAAGTGTTGGAACCCGAGCCGGTGGCTGCCATGCCGGAAGGGAAAGAGCGCATCTTGCTGGTGGATGATGAGCCGGATATCGTGGCTGCCGCCCAAATTATCCTAAGGCAGTTGGGATATCAGGTGACGGCCTTTACTGATGGCAATGAGGCCTTGGCCGTCTTCCGGGCCGGGCCGGAGAAATTCGATCTGATCCTCACCGACCTGACCATGCCTCAGTTGACCGGGCTCGACCTGGCCCGGGAAGCCCTGGCTCTCCGGCCGGAGATCCCCATCCTGGGCTGCACCGGCCACGCCGAATCCAGCAGCTTGGACAAGACCAGGGAGTTGGGGATCAGGGAAATTATTCTGAAACCTCTCATTACGGCAGAGTTGGCTGAGGCCATTCGCCGGCTGCTGGATTCTCCAAAAAAGCCGGGCCGGTTAAACCCACAAGCATAAGGACCTCGACCTTGGGAAATACCGCCGATCCCCAATTTAAATTGTCCTTAAAATCAGACTTGATTTGACCTGGGTTCATAGATTGCCGCCCCACCCAGAATCTGCGAACCAAGGGGTTGGTATGTTCAAAATCTGCAAAAAGATATATTTTGAAGGATACTTGTGCTATCCTGGCTCCCACAAGACGATTAGGCCAAAAAAGCCACCACCCCCGGCGGCGCGGGAACCGGCTGCCAGAGGGCGGCTATCCCACATACTCAGGAACTTTTCAGGGCAGTCGCTCGTGAGCCTTCGGCTCACTCCAAAAACATGAAAAGTTTATCGGGTATGCTGCTTTTCTTTACCAAAGATGGCTTGAGACCGTTTCTCTGCGATGCTGCTAGCTCGCAGAACAGGAGGAACTTTTCCAAGCAGTCGCTCATGAGCCTTCAGCTCATCCGAAACGATGAAAAATTTGCAATTTTCGGAACAGCCGTTTATGGGCCTTTAGCCTACCCATAAATTATGAGAAGACCGGTGGGGCGGGCCTGTGGGGCGGGCCTCCGCCCGCCGTGTAGGGTGCGCACTGCGCACCTTATATCCCTCGCCAGCAAAGCCGCTTTAGTCCGCACAGGCGAGACGCCTGTGCCACCAATTCTTCACAACTTTTCAAAGTAGAGGTGTTGGTTTGAACTGGGACCGCCGATTTGATACACTAGGGTGAAATCGCGGTTTCTGAAGACCCCACCGGAACAAGGTTATTAGAGGGGATGATTATGGCACCCAAAATTTATGGCAAGCTGGCGCTGGCGGGCTTAACGATGCTGGCCTTGATCATGGTCACCGGGACCTCGGCCCGGGCGGAAAGGAGCAATCCCTTGGTAAGACTGGAAACGAGCTTGGGAGAGATCACCTTGGAGTTGTATCCGGATAAGGCCCCGGCAACAGTGGACAATTTTCTGCAATACGTCCGGGAAGGCTTTTATAACGGGACCGTCTTCCACCGGGTCATCAACGGTTTTATGATCCAGGGGGGCGGCAGCGACGCCAACCTGAACCCGAAGCCCACCCGGGCGCCCATTCAGAATGAAGCCGACAACGGCCTGACCAACCAGCCTTACACGGTTGCTATGGCCCGGACCTCCGACCCCCATTCTGCTACCTCTCAATTCTTCATCAACGTGGCGGATAACAAGTTCCTCAATCATACCGCCAAGACCCCCCAGGGCTGGGGCTACGCGGTCTTCGGCAAGGTGGTCCAGGGCCGCGAGGTGGTGGACCAGATCAAGGCCGTGCCCACCGGCGACCAGAACGTGCCGCTAACCCCGGTGGTCATCGTCAAGGCCATGGTGGTGGAGAAACCCTAAACGGGAATAATAGTAGACCTTGAGCGTTAAAGTACTGATCCGGGAGGCAGGGGCCGGAGACTTGGAGGCCGTGGAGTCCCTGGTGAAGGGCGCCTACCTGGAATACCGGGAACTGCTCCCCGGAGAGGCCTGGGAGAAGTGGATGGAGAGCGTCAGCCAGGCCATCAACTCAGGGGCTGGGTTGCTGCTGGTGGCTGAACTGGAAGGGGCCATCCAGGGGGTGGTGCAGTTCTTCCCCGATGCCAGTCGCTCCGGCCAGGGCCGCTGGCCGGTGGGGTCCGGGACCATTCGCCTGCTGGCAGTGCGCCCGGAGGCCCGGGGCCAAGGCCTGGGCGCCCGGCTGACCCGGGAGTGCCTGCGTCGGGCCCGGGAGCTGAAGCTGCCCACCATCTTTTTATACACTGGCCGCTTCATGCTGGCGGCCCGGCATATCTATGAGAAACTGGGCTTTAAGCGAGCCCCGGAGTTCGAGCCGCCCCGGGAGCTTGGACCCATGGCCTACCGCCTGGATTTATGAGGTGTGAGGTTTGGGTCCTTTCTATTTTGCCTTGGTCTCGGGGCACTTTTCCAGGGTAATCCCCTGGGCCTCGATCTTTTTCATATATTTTTCCGGGTCTTTGCTGAATTCCGCGGGACAGCCGGAGCAGCAGAAGTAGATGCGCTTCCCCTGGTAATCGATAAAGAGTTTTTTATCGATATTGCCGCCCAGCACCGGGCAGACGGTCTGGGGCTTTGGCTCGGAGGCCATGGCCGGACCGGCGGCAAGGGCCAGGACTACCAGGAAAACGAGCAGGATTTTGAGCATCTTCATTAAAAGGTTCCTCCTTGAAATGGGATGGGAGGGGAGATTTTTGGCTTTTTTTTGTTAGGGACTGCGGCAGGAGCCGCGCATTAAGCAACCGCGCCCTCGATCCAAATCCATTTTATCACGAGGTCGTCCGGGCTTCAAGGTCTCTCGCCTACCCACCCGGCGGGTTGCTGCAGGTCAGGTTCGCCCTGGTCCAGAGGCGCTGCATCTTTTGGCCTTCCTGGCGATGTTCACAGTGAGCGCGACCGCAGATGGGGCACTCCGGGACGGTGCAGGGATCGGCATGGATCAGGATATCCGCCCGCCCTTCAAAGTGATCGTTCAAGATTTTCTCCAGTCTCTTGACTTCATCGTGGCTGGACTCCAGGCTCAAGTCCCGGGGCAAAATAAGGTGGAAGTCCATGAAGACATGATAACCGGAGCGTCGGGCCCGGAGCTGGTGGATGTCGATCCACAGATCCCGGCGATGCCCGGCGATGACCCCGCAGATCTCTTGCAAAAGCGCGGGGTCTGAGGTGTCCAGCAGGGCTGCCGAGGATTGCTTCACCAGCAGGGCCCCGGTAATCAGGATAGCGCACCCTACCAGGATGGCCACGGCGCCGTCCAGCCAGGTCCAGCCGGTGACCATGACCCCCGTGAGGCCCAACACCACCCCGGCGGTGGTGAAGACATCGGTGAGGACGTGCTTACCGTCGGCTACCAGGATAAGAGAGTCGGTGCGCTTGCCCACGGTCACCAAAGCCAGGCCCAAAATAAGATTGATCGCCGCCGCCGCCAGGATGAGGTACAGGCCGCTGGCCAGCCTGGAGATGGGCTGGGGATGCAAGAGCCGGGGCCAGGCCTCGTAGAAAATCCCCAGGGCCGCCAGGATGATGAGGGCCCCTTCAAAGCCGGCGGCAAAATTTTCCATCTTGCCGTGGCCATAGGGGTGCGCCGGATCGGGGCTGCGGGCGGCGAAGATGATACTCCACAGGGCAAAAGAGGCGGCCACCACGTTGATGATGGACTCCAGGGCATCGGACAGAATGGCGGTGGAGTCGGTGATCCAAAAGGCGACGAATTTCAAGATCATCAGCCCCAGGCCGATGGCCAGGGAGGCGGAGATGGCGATGAGACGGCGCTTGAGGTAGGGGGTAGCAGTATAATTCATTGGGGTCAGATTTTTTAAAATATCGCCCTACGGTTTATCTAGTTATCAAGATAATTTTCTTTTTTTGTGTATCAACCCGGAATCTCCCGGGGCCACCTATAATACTGATGCCGCAGGTGAATGAAAAACGTCTCCTGCATCAGCTTGCTCATCAAGATAATCCCGCCATCCTCCTGGGAGGCAAAAACCTTCAGTTCAAAATCTTCTTCCGGAAACCAATGAAAGACCAGGCCGCTGTCGGTCTGCCGGATGGTTATTTGCACTTCATCCGCCACCTCCGTGGGGTAGGCCAGGTAGGCGGTGAAGCTCAATAATTCCGGGAAGACTTGAGGTGACTTTCTTGCATTCCCATATCTCGTATTTGGGTTCAGCAAAACCGGATAGCCAGTAAAGGGTGATCTAGGGCAAGCCTGTAAACAATTTATATGTATGGATTAACCAGCCAGCGGCCGGGTCCATTCCTTGGATGGCGCCGGCTGGTTGCCGCGATGCCGCGGACCGGTGTTTGGCCGGCTCAGGAAATCAAGGAGACCCATGCCGGGTGGCGCTCACCCAGGCAGGCTGCACCTGTACCAGGCTAATCCCCTGGGGCAGGCTGATGGCTACCTGGAGCCGCGACCGCCTTGGGCCCAGATTTCTGGTATCTACCCGGGCCTGGACCTCGGCAGGGTTCAGCTCCTTCATCCGGAACCAGGAGCCCTGGACGGTGACGGCCACCTGGGATGGCTGCAATCTGGCCGGGGCCGCTTCCGGAATCACCGAAACTTTGGATAGGGTGCGGGTCACGGTCTTGGGCTGGATCACCAGTTCCGCCAGGATGGGGACCTCAGCCTTTAAGGTGAGGTGGAGGTTCTTAAAATCCAGGTCCGTGCGAATGGTGCTTGACCCCGTGAGGCGGCTCAGCTCGATGGGGTGGGTGGGCAGAAATTTGAGGTCCTTGAGTTCCTCCTCGGGACCGCTGACCGTGACCTGCTCCGGCCTGGTCTCTAAGCTCTTCAGTTCATAGCCTTCCGGGAGATTGCCGGTCAGCACCGGCCTGATGGGCAAGGTGGCGCTGATGGTAGGGGAAAGGCGGATGATTAAGGGATTGGGCTTAATCCGGGTCACCATCACCCCCTGGGGAAAGGAGAAACTGCTGGGCCCCAGGTAAAAGGTGTGGGGGCCGCTCTCATAATTGGCCAGGTCGATGGTCTGGGTCAGACGGCTTTGGGATAGCCTGTTGACGATGGACTGGGGCCCGATGATCCGAACCTGCAACTCGGAGGGGACTTCGCCGACGATCGCCATCTGGGCCGGCAAGTTGGCGAATTCCAGGGCAATAGGCAGGCTGGTTTCAGTGCGCTCTTCGCCGCTGACGGCAAACCACAGGGCCAGCGCCAGCAGCAGCGACAGGAGCTTGAGACCCTTGTTACGACCAAAATGCGCGAGCCAGTTTTTCAGTCCAGGTTCCTTTCGATTCATTGGGAGTTTCCATCAGATTCTGCAAGACCCAGCGCGCTTCCGCGGGATTGAGATTCTGGCGGAGTTTGCCTCCATGAGCCAGAGAGATCTGGCCGGTGGTTTCAGAGACCACCAGGACCACGGCATCGGATTGCTCGGTGAGCCCCACCGCGGCGCGATGGCGGGTACCCAGGGTGGGCTCGAGATTGGGGTTTTTTGACAGGGGCAGCAGACATCCGGCGCCTCCCACTCGATCCCTCTGGATGACCACTGCACCGTCATGGGTGGGGGTATGGGGCCAGAACAGGGTGATGAGCAATTCCTTGGTAACCAGGGAATCCAACTTGATAGCCCCCTCCAGGTACTCGGAGAGGCGGTTATGGCGTTCCAGAGCGATCAAGGCCCCGATGCTGCGCCTGGCCAGGGTTTCCGCCGCGGTGCAGACCTCTTCGGTAGTCTCCGGGAGTTGCTCTCCACCCGAGGCCAGGGCTTTTTTCCCCACCCGGCTCAGCAACCTGCGGATATCGGTCTGGAACAGGATGATGACGATGAGGACAAAGCTCTTGACAATGATGTCCAAGAGCCATTCCAGGGTGAAGAACTCCAACCGGCGGGCCACCAGATAAGCCAGGAATAGAAGAATCAGCCCGGCCAGGACCTGGATGCCCCGGGTGCCTTTCAGGGCCAGGACCACCTGGTAAATGATGATGGCCACCAGCAGGATGTCCACCAGGTCTTGCCAGCGCAGGTTCAGGAAGATGTGCCCCATAGTCGGATCAATTATTATGCCTGTGAG
>JBEKDQ010000008.1:0-22706 GCA_050014275.1 Desulfobaccales bacterium
CGCGGCGGCCAGGGCGCGGTGACTTCGGTGGAGCTGCTGGCCCTGGCGGCCATTGGCGAAGGTAAGTTCGCCCAGGGCTTCCCCAGTTTCGGCCCGGAGCGCCGGGGCGCCCCGGTAATGGCCTTTTGTCGGGTGGATGACCGGCGCATCCGTCTGCGCTGCAAGATCCTCCAGCCGGATGTGGTGGTGGTGCTGGACCCCTCGCTGCTGAGGATTCAAAACCCCCCGGCGGACCTGAGGGAAAACGGCGTCATCGTCTTGAACACCCCCAGGAATGCCGCTGAAATCCGCCGGGAATACGGCTATCAGCATACCCTGGCCCTGGTGGACGCCAATAAGATCGCCCGGGAGGTCCTGGGGGTGCCCATTGTCAATACTACCATGATCGGGGCGTTGCTGCGCGCCACCGGGGTGGTGCTGGCGGAATCCCTGGAGGCGCCCTTGAAGGAACGTTTCGGCCTCCTGGCGGTGAAGAATTTCAATGCCCTGAAAGTGGCCTTGGAGGCCACTACCATAGAGGAGCGCCAGCCGTGAGTAAAGCATGGGACCAGGTGACCTGGCAGGAACTGGAGATCGGCGCGGTCCTGACCGAGCCGGGGTCGGCCCGGGCTTACCGCACCGGGGATTGGCGGTCCATGCATCCGGTATGGGACAAGAAGCGCTGCATCCAGTGCGGGGTCTGCTGGACCGTGTGTCCCGAAGCCGGCATCTCCGAGGAACCGGATGGCTATTTCGAGATGAACGACTATTGCAAAGGCTGCGGCATCTGCGCCAAAGAGTGCGTCACCGGTTGCATCAGCATGGCGCCGGAGGAGGAATAATGGGCCGGCGAGTCGGCATGGAAGTCTCCATCGCGGTGAGCCATGCGGTGCAACTGGCCCGGGCCGAGGCTATCGCCGCTTATCCCATCACCCCCCAGACCCACATTGTGGAGCATCTCGCCTCCTTGGTGGCCAATGGCGAACTGGAGGCGGAATTCGTCAACGTGGAGTCGGAGCACTCGGCCATGAGCGCCAGCGTCGGCGCCGCCGCCACCGGGGCCCGTACTTACACTGCCACCAGCTCTCAGGGTCTGGCCCTGATGCACGAGATCCTCTTCATCGCCTCCGGCATGCGGTTGCCCATCGTCATGACCGTGGCCAACCGGGCATTGTCGGCGCCCCTGAGCATCTGGAACGACCATGGCGACATCATGCCGGAGAGGGACATCGGCTGGATCCAGATCTTCGTGGAGAACGGCCAGGAAGCCTTCGACCACAGCGTCATGGCCTTCAAGATCGCCGAAGACCATCGGGTGCTGCTACCCACCATCATCAACCTGGACGGCTTCATCCTGACCCACGTGGTGGAGCCCCTGGAGATTCTGGAGCAGGAGACGGTAGACCGGTTTCTGCCGCCGCTGACGCCGTATCTCAAGCTGGACCCCAAGAAGCCCGTGACCATGGGGGCCTTCGCCTTGCCGGAGCTCTACACCGAAACCAAGATGGCCCATCAGATGGCCCTGACCAATTCTTATGGCCACATTTTGGAGGTCTGGCGGGAATGGGGCGAGCTCACCGGACGCCATTATCAACCGGTGGAGCGCTACCGCACCGAGGGGGCCAGGGTGCTGCTGCTTCTCATGGGGTCCCTGGCGGAAGTGGCGGAAGTGGCGGTAGATGAGATGCGAGAGGCAGGCCAGGCCGTGGGCCTGTTGAAGCCCAGGCTGTGGCGGCCTTTCCCCTTCGCGGATTTGCGGGCCGCCATGGCCGGGGCCGACCTGGTCATCATCTGCGACCGGGCCATGTCCCTGGGTGGGGCGGCGGGGCCGGTGCTGGCGGAAGTGCGCAGCGCCCTCTATCCTTTGGCCCAACGGCCCCAGGTGCTGGGCTATATCGTAGGACTGGGAGGCCGGGACGTGCAACCCCAGGTCTTCAAGGACATGGTGAGCCACGCCCTCAAGGAAATCGAGCAGGGACCCGGGGATGAATTCTATCTGGTGGGAGTGAGGGGCTAATGGAAAAATTCGGTCGCGCTCAGAGCCAAAAGTTTGATACCTACGCTTCCCGGTTGCTGCCCCGGGAAGAATTCTTTACCTCGGGGCACCGGTCCTGCCAGGGATGCGGCGAAGCCCTGGCGGTGCGTTGGGTGTGCAAGGCCATCGGCAAGGATGCCATTATCGCCCACGCCACCGGTTGCATGGAGATCGTCTCCTCGGGCCTGCCCCAAACGGCCTGGATGCACCCCTGGATCCACGTGGCCTTTGAGAACACCGCGGCGGTGGCCTCTGGCATCGAAGCCGCCTTGAGAGTCCTGGAGCGCAAAGGCAAACTCTCCGGGGCCATGCCCAAGGTGGTGGCCATGGGCGGTGACGGCGGTACCAGCGACATCGGTCTCCAGGCCCTCTCCGGGGCTCTGGAGCGAGGCACCAACTTCACCTATTTCTGCTGGGATAACGAAGCCTATATGAACACCGGCATCCAGAGGTCCAGCGCCACGCCCTACGGGGCCATGACCACCACCTCGCCGCCGGGCAAGATGAGCATCGGCCAGCGCAATTGGAAGAAGGACATGGGGGCCATCGCCGTGGCCCACGGTATCCCCTACGTGGCCTCCGCCTCGCCCAGCTACCTCTTCGACCTTTACTTCAAGGTGAGGAAGGCCCTGGAAACCCCGGGCCCGGCCTACATCAACGTCCTGTCGGTGTGCCCCACCGGCTGGCGTTCCGCCACCGATATTAGCGTCCGCCTGGGCCGCCTGGCGGTGGAAACCGGTGTCTTTCCCCTCTATGAGGTGGTGGATGGCAAGTATCGCCTCACCATGGAGCCGCCCAAATTACGGCCCGTGAAGGACTATCTCAAGCCCCAGGGCCGCTTCCGCCATCTGCGGGACCCAGAGATCAACTTCATTCAGCACCAGATTCAAGCCAATTACGAGCTGCTCTTACAGAAATGCCAGGCGCCGTTTCCGGAATTCGCCCCGGTGCACATACCTGAGGTTGGACAAAGATGATAAATCCAGAAAAACTCGAAGCGATACTCTCTCATTATCAAGGAGGGTCCGCGGACCTGATTCCGGTGCTCCAGGATATCCAGGACGAAAACAATTACCTGCCCAAGGATCAATTGAAGGTGGTGGCCCATAAGCTGCAAGTGCCCCTGACCCAGGTTTATAGTGTGGCCACCTTTTTCAAGATGTTCTCCCTGGAGCCCAAGGGCCGCCATCAGATCCGGGTCTGCCTGGGCACGGCCTGCCATCTGCGGGGAGGGCAGCGCCTGGTTGAGATGGTTTCCCGCCGCTTGGGGGTCGATATCGGCCAGACTACGCCGGACCTGCAGTTTTCCCTGGAGACCGTGGGTTGTCTGGGGTCCTGTGCCCAGGCGCCCTTGCTGATGGTCGATGACCAGTATTTCGGGCGCATGTCCATGGATAAGGTCCCAAAGATCTTGAAATCCTATAAAAACCAGGACTGAGATGACGATATGCCCAAGCTTGAGACGGTACAGCAACTGGAGGAATACCGCCGCCGGCTTCTCACTCACCCGGACGCCCAGGCCTTGCAGATTCTGGTTTGCGGGGGACCCGGCTGCCTCCCCATGGGGAGCGAAGAGGTCGCGGCCGCCTTCCGGCAGGAGCTCAAAGAGCGAGGGCCGGCGGTCAAGGTCCTGCTGAAGGAAAGCGGTTGCCAGGGATGGTGCTCCAAGGCAGTCAAGGTGATGATCCGGCCCCAGGAAATCACCTACCAGCAGGTGACCCCCCAGGATGTCCCGGAGATTGTGGCGGAGACTCTGATCCAGGGTAAGATTCTGGACCGGTTGTGCTACCGGGACCCGGCCGACCAGACCGCCAAGGCCCACAAATCCGAGATTCCTTTTTACCAGGGGCAGCAGCCGTTGGTCCTGGGGAAAATGGATCTCATCGATCCAACGAGCCTGGACGATTACCTGGCGGCGGGGGGCTACCGGGCCCTCCAGCAGGTATTAGAGCAAATGAGCCCCGAGGCGGTCATCCAGGCGGTGGGCCGCTCTGGTTTGCGGGGCCGGGGGGGCGGCGGCTTTCCCACTGGCAGGAAATGGCGCCTCTGCCGGGAGGCGTCCGGAGAGGTGAAATATCTGATTTGTAACGGTGATGAAGGGGACCCCGGGGCCTTCATGGACCGGGCGGTTATGGAAGGCAACCCCCACGCCGTCCTGGAAGGGATGATCATCGGCGGCTATGCCATTGGCGCCCATCAGAGTTTTATCTATGTCCGCCATGAATACCCCCTGGCGGTGAAGCGCCTGTCCCTGGCCATTGACCAGGCCAGGCAATGCGGTCTGCTGGGCGACAATATCCTGGGGTCCGGTTTCGCCTTCGAGGTGAAGATCAGCAAAGGGGCGGGCGCCTTTGTCTGCGGCGAAGAGACCGCTCTCATCCGTTCGGTGGAGGGCGATATCGGTGAGCCGGTGCCCCGGCCCCCCTACCCGGCCCAACACGGCCTCTGGGGCAAGCCCACGGTGATCAACAACGTGGAAACCTGGGCCAACCTTCCCGAGATCATTAACCGCGGCGCGGACTGGTTTGCCGCCATGGGCACCGAAAAGAGCAAGGGCACCAAGGTCTTTTCCCTGGTGGGCGCGGTGAACCATACCGGGCTGGTGGAAGTGCCCATGGGCACCACCCTGCGCCAGATCGTCTTCGATTTGGGCGGCGGCATCCGCGACGGCGGGGAATTTAAGGCGGTCCAGACCGGCGGCCCCTCCGGCGGCTGTATCCCCAAAGAATACCTGGACCTGCCGGTGGACTACGACAGCCTGCAATCGGTGGGGTCCATCATGGGCTCCGGCGGCATGATCGTCATGGACCAAAGTAGCTGTATGGTGGACGTGGCCAGATATTTCATGTCCTTTCTCCATGACGAATCCTGCGGCAAGTGTACCCCCTGCCGGGAAGGGACCAAACAAATCTTGGAGATCCTCACCGAAATCACCCAAGGCCGGGGCAGCGAAGAGCACCCGGCCCTGATGGAAGAGCTGTGCGCCACCATGCGTTCCGCTTCCCTCTGCGGTCTGGGTCAGAGCGCGGTTAACCCGGTCCTCAGTACCCTGAAGTATTTCCGGGAGGAATACGAGGCCCATATCCAGCAAAAAAGATGCCCGGCCCTGGTGTGCCGGTCCCTGCTGAAATACACCATCGACCCGGAGACCTGCACCGGTTGCCTGGCCTGTGTGCGGGAGTGCCCGGCGGAGGCGATCCGGGGCGAAGCGGGCGAACCCCAGGAACTGGACCAGGAACTCTGTGTCAAATGCGGCCAGTGTTATGAAATCTGCAAATTCAAGGCGGTTAAGGTAGAGTCATGAACAGCGATTACGTGAATCTGACCATCGACGGCCAAGCGGTGAAATCGCAGTCCGGCCTGAGCCTCTTGCTGGCGGCCCGGGAGCATGGGATTGATATTCCCACCCTGTGTTACCATGATGATCTCAAGCCCGAAGGCCATTGCCGCCTGTGCGTGGTGGAAATCGGCGAGCCGGGCCGCACCCGCCTGGTGAACTCCTGCACCTATCCGGCGGAGCCCGGCCTGATCGTGCAAACCGCCTCGGAGAAGGTCCTGCAGGCCCGGCGTATGGTGCTGGAGTTGCTATTAGCCGAGGCGCCGGCGGCCGAGCTCATCCAGAAGATGGCCGCAGAGCATGGGATCTACGAGACCCGCTTCAAAAAGGCGGACCCCCAGGCCCGCTGCATTCTCTGCGCCCAGTGCGTCCGTACTTGCCGGGAAGTGGTGGGGGTGAGCGCCATTTCCATGGCCTTCCGCACCCCGAAGAAAATAGTGGCCACGCCCTTTAAAGAAGAATCCGAGGCCTGCATCGGCTGTGGCTCCTGCGTCTTCATCTGCCCCACCAACGTCATCCCCTATACCGAGAAGGACGGCATCCGCACCGTCTGGGGCCGCCATTTCGAACTGCAACCCTGTAAGGTTTGCGGCAACTACATCGCCCCCAAAGCGCAACTGGAACATTGGGCCAAAATCACCGGCGATCCGGTGGAAAGGTTTTTCGTGTGTAGGGATTGTAGGTAGGATTTTAAGGGGGAGGACCGGGGGAATTCTTCCACGCCCTCCCCCAAACCCCCACCCAACCCGTATACCTGGGAAAAATTTTAGGGGTACGGCAAGCCGTCCCCCTTCTTTTAATTAATGTATCATGCTTGACGTGTCATACTTGAAGGATTATAAAATTGTGACGTGATCAAGTCCTTTAAGTGTAAAGAGACCGAGGGGCTCTTTAACCGGCAGCCTACCCGGAGAATACCCGCCAATCTAAATCGGTCGGCCTTGCGCAAACTCTCGATATTGGCTGCCGCAGAAAAACTGGAAGACTTGCGCAGTCCACCGGGGAACAGATTGGAGAATCTCGAGGGGGATAGGAAAGGACAGTGCAGTATCAGGATTAATAATCAGTTCCGCATCTGCTTCGTTTGGCAGGATAATAATGCGTATGAAGTGGAAATCGTGGACTATCACAGAGGAGAAGTCCAATGGCCGCTGAGAAAATTCCCCCGGTTCATCCGGGAGAGATATTATTAGAGGAATACCTCCTTCCTCTTGGAATAAGCCAAAACAAGGTGGGCCGCGATTTGGGGGTCCCGGCGCAAAGGATCAATGAAATTGTCCGGGGCAAGAGGACTATTACGGTAGATACCGCCCTGCGCCTGGCCAGGTATTTCAGCACCACTCCGCAGTTTTGGCTTAATCTCCAGTCACATTACGACCTGGAAATGGCCGGAGAGACGCATCTGCTGGAGCGGATCAACCAGGAGGTGAGGCAGCGGAAAGTCAAAGCCGCCGGATGATCTGGGGCTCCCCAGACCGTATCTTGCCTGAATGGGCGAAAAGTTAGGGGCGGTATAACACACCCCCTGTTTCCGGCGAACGGCGAGGCTTTTATGCCAAGTTGAGAACCTCTGCGAAAAGCAACTTTGTCATCCTGAGCGAAGCGAAGGATCTCGTATTTCCTTGTATCTATGAGATTCTTCGGTCGCTTCGCTCCCTCAGAATGACAAATTATGGACTTTCACAGAGGTCTCAAGTTGCCGTAAACAGTTCTTTTTGTGTAGGGGCGGACCCGCGTGTCCGCCCTTTGGTGGGCGCACACATGGGTGCGCCCCTACAAAAGATTCTTCTACTTTTGACGGCAACTTGGTCTTAGGGAACTTTCATCATCCCCCTAACCCTCGGCAGCGAGATTCCCTCACCCCCAGCCAAAGAAGCAGCCACCCCCCGGCTTCGGTGGCTGCTTCCGCCTCCTCCCGAACCACGGGCGCCGCTACCCGCATATTTATTATTTATCAGGGATGACGGGATAGGAGGTTGCCTGCGTTGCCCCGAAGGCGTTGCCGGCATCCGATCGATATTATATTGCAACCTTGCCATAATCCAGGGAAGAACTCGCCCTGCAAAGGTCCGGGAAGGCAGTAGTGTCCGGCAACAAAATTGCATGGAGAAGATTACACTATCTCGCAGTTAAACTTTAGATCATTGTAATTTCAGCGATATCAACATATTATACCCGTGCAACTAAATCCCCTCTCCCCTGCGAGGGGACGACACCGGGTGAGGGATGGCTTCGTCGGCCGTTGCATACCCCCCTCACCCTGCCCTCTCCCCCGAAGGGGGAGAGGGAAATACCTTGTAAATTCCATGAATTGATTAGCTAGTGGGCATACCTAAGTTCAGATAATTCTTTGCTGCCTGCCTTGTAGCAAAAGCCTTGCCGGACACTACTGCCGGGAAGGGAGTAAGAAGGCTCGATTCCCGGCCTTTTGCAGAGGTGGGCAGGGAGCGGGAAGGTTTTTGTCAGGGCCTTCCCCCAGGTGGGGAGGCCGCTCCTTTACCTCTTTGGCCAAATCAGGTTAGCCCTGCTCCCCCAATCTCCTGCTGGCCATCTCGGATGCCATTTTAATGGCGGCCTTGAGGCTGTCGGGGGCTGCCTGGCCGGTGCCCGCCAGGCCGTAGGCGGTGCCGTGGTCCACCGAGGTGCGGATGATGGGGAGACCCAGGGTGACGTTCACCCCGTCCAGGAAATGGAGGAGTTTCAAGGGAATGAGGCCCTGGTCGTGATACATGGCGACCACCGCGGCGAACTCCCCCTGGCGGTGGCGCCAGAATAGGGTGTCGGCCGGGAAAGGGCCGGTAACCGGCAAGCCCGAGGCTTGGGCCTTCTTAATCGCGGGGGTGATGATCTCCTCTTCTTCGCGGCCGAACAGGCCGCCCTCGCCGGCGTGGGGGTTGAGGCCCGCCACCGCCAGGGGCGCGGCGAACAGGCCGAAGTCCCGGGCCAATGCCTTGCAGGTGAGGGCGAAGAGGCGATAGAGGCCCTCAAGGTTCAAGCGCCGGGGCACCTCGGCCAGGGCGCAGTGGATGGTGGCCAGGACGACCCGGAATTCGTCCCCGGCCAGCATCATGGCCACCTCGGCAGCGCCGGTCTTGGCCGCCAGCAGCTCGGTGTGTCCGGGATAGGGGTATCCCGCCAGATTCATGGCAAGCTTGCTGATGGGCGCGGTGACCAGTCCGGCCACCCGCTGCTCCAGGGCCAGATCGGTGGCCCGCAAGATGTATGAGACCATGGCGCGGCCGCTGTCCGGAGTGGGATGGCCGTACTTCAGATCCCTGGGCGGTAGCTGGGACAGCGCCATGAGGTCCAGGGTTCCCGGCTTATAGCGGCCGGCCTCGGGCCGCTCCGCCAGGTGAATGGCCAGGGCCGGGGAAAGCGAAAGAACGGCCCGCTCCAGGGCGGGAAAGTCGCCCAGCACCAGGGGCCGGCAGAGCTGGTAGATGCGGGCGTCGGCCAGGGCCTTGACGATGATCTCCGGCCCGACTCCCACCGGATCTCCCATGCTCAGGGCCAATATGGGGCGCAGGTTTTTAGAAATGGCTTGGTCTTCAGTCATTGGCCAGGACCCCAGCGCTGGGAGTGGCGCAGGTGCTCCTGAAAGTTGGCTTCATAGCGGGCCGCCAGGGCCTGGTCCTGAATCACCAGCAGATTTTCGGCGTTGTACTCCTCGGCACTGCGGGTGAAGTTGAAGGACCCGGTAATCACCGTCTCCCCGTCAATGATCATGATCTTATTGTGGGCGATTTGGTAGGCCTCGTCAATCCAGGTGGGCACCCGGGCCGCCACCAGGAAGCGCAAAATAGAAAATTTCTCCTCCAACTCCTTCGGGTCCAGGATGACCGCCACCTCGACCCCCCGGGTCTGGGCCGCGATGACCGCCTTGAGGATGGGATGCGAAGTAAAGGTATAGGCCTCGATGTGGAGGGATCTGCGGGCCTGGCCCACCGCGGTGACGATGGCCTCGGTGCAGCCGCCTTGGGGGGAAAAATAGACCGCCCACCGCGGCTGGGCCGCGGCCTGCACCGCCGGGGGCGCCAGGGCCTGGACCGCCAGGCAGCACCACAGCGCCAGCACTGATCCGAGCGCGCTGTTTATCTTCCTCAATTTCATAAGTTCTCTCCCCCTTCCGGTCGCCCCCCAAACGAGATTGGCGGCCTGGAAGAACAGTCAGAGCTGAGGAATTACCCCTGCACTTTTTCATGCATTTTTCGGGGGGATATGTGCCAAAATATGGTCCAATCAAACTATGACGTGGGATGAGGGCAATGTCAATGGCAGAAACGGGCAACGGACAACTGAAGGGAGTGAAACTCGGGTTCATCGGCGCCGGGGCCATGGGCGGGGCCATTATCCAGGGACTGCTGGCCGGCGGTCGGGTAGTGGGAAAGAATCTGGTCTATTACGACCCGGACCGGACCCGGCAGATGCAGATGGACCAACTGGGGGTGCAGGGCGCGCCGTTGCCGGCCGCAGTAATGCAGGCCCAGGTGGTGCTCCTGGCGGTCAAGCCCCAGGTAATGGACCAGGTGCTGGCGGGGATCGGTGGAGCCGTCCATCCCGGGCATCTCATCATTTCCATCGCCGCCGGGGTGACCCTGAAGGCCCTGGAGACCGCCCTGCCCCAGTCCCGGGTGATTCGGGTCATGCCCAATACCCCCACCCTGGTGGGGGCCGGGATGGCGGCCCTGGCCCCGGGGAGTCGGGCCACCCCGGAAGACCTGGCCCTGGCCGTGGAGATCTTTGAGGCCGTGGGCCGGGCCGTAGTGGTGGAAGAGAGGCTGATGGACGCGGTCACCGGCCTGAGCGGCAGCGGCCCGGCTTATGTGGCCGTATTCCTGGAGGCCCTGACTGATGGCGGCGTGAAAATGGGGCTGCCGCGACCCCTGGCCCTGCTCCTGGCCAGCCAGACCGTCATCGGCGCCGCCCGCCTCTGCCTGGAAAAGGAGATATCCCCCGGGATGCTGAAAGACCTGGTGACCTCTCCGGGAGGCACCACTATCGCCGGCCTCCACGTCCTGGAAGAGGGCGGCTTCCGGGGCCTGGTGATGAGCGCCGTGGAAGCCGCGGCCCGGCGAGCCCGGGAGTTGGGGAAGGAGTGAGGTAGTTGGGGGAATAGTTGGGGGAGAGGGCAGGGGAGCCTTAAGCTAAATTGTGCGACATTGGACAGAATGAAGCACCAGAACAGTGTGGAACGGATAAAAACTACTACGCCAGAGGAATTTACATGGATCAAGAAGGGTTAGGTCGGGGGCTCATTCGAATTCATACGGGAAGAGGTAAAGGCAAGACCACCGCCGCTCTGGGGCTGGCCATGTTGGCTGTCGGCCGTGGATTAAAAGTTTATATCGTGCAGTTTTTGAAGGGGAGAGTCACCGGCGAGAGCCAGGCTGCAACCCGTTTTTTTCCGGATTTGACTTTACGTTTCTTCGGGCGGCCTGGATTTATTTATTCCCGTTCCTTGACCCCGGAAGACCAGGCTTTGGTTAATGAGGGCTGGAACCTGGCAAGCCGGATACTGGCGGGGGGGGAACACGATCTGGTAATTTTGGATGAAATTAATCGAGTCTTAGCCCTCGGCCTGATCCCCGTTCAGGAAGTGGTTGACGCCTTGAACCAGCGATCCCCCGGGGTGGAAGTGGTCTTGACTGGGCGTCAAGCTCCGGATGAATTGATAGCCATGGCTGACATAGTAACTGAGATGTACCCTGTCAAGCATTACTACCAGGCCGGGGTGAAGGCCCGCCGCGGCATTGAATGGTAGCTGCCACCGGGGACCTTTGACCAAAGAAGCAGCAGTTTGAATGATCTGACTGGTGGCGGTTTTCGAAGATGATATTATCTGTAAACCATATGTGGAAAAGTTTGAAGAAACATTTGAATCGCTCAGACTCCGGAAGCAGTTCTAACCGAGAGAGAAGAGCATGCGGTTACATATTAGAAATACAAGATATTATTTAGGCGGCTCACATGGCGCGGTATGCCAAAGCATTGCCTGACAGTGATCGCCAAAGGATGGGAGAACAGGGAGGCGCTATTTCCCTGTTCTCCCTTAGAGCGGAGAAAACTGCCCTGATACGACTTGACCTGTTGAGAAGGGGTGTGTTCTTGCCATTCCCCTGCTGCTGCGCCGCGATCTTAGTTAGGTTATAGGCCAGGGGGAGAACCCCTGGGGCTTCCCCCTGGCAAAGTTAGGGTTATTGCTTGGCCTGCGGGTTGCCCAGCAGCCCGTTCAGGTCGGTAGCCCACAGGAACCGGAGGAGAAAGATGTTAGCCGCCGGACCGTTGGCGACCGCAACATCGGTCCGATACTGCGCCATCAACTGGAAGCCCGGGGCAAAGCTATACGCCAAACTCGCGCCCACGGAGGTTTCGCCCAGAGCACCAACTTTTTGAGTCGGGACGTACTCAGGGTTGCCATTTTCGTAGAGGGGATCAATACGATAGCTTCCAGCATAGTGGCCGTAATAATCCCCCGAGATAAACACCGTTTTGGTGAGGTCGTAGCTCAAGTGGCTCTCTGCGGTTACAGTCGGTTTTAGGACCTGTCTTTGGCTAAACGGCCCGGCGTCATCGTTATTAGTGAATTGGCTACTCCCCAGGGTAGCTTCGATGTAGGCGAAATGACCGGGGATGACCTCAAAGCCCTTGGTACCGTTTAACTCTTCCCGGAACTGCCAATTGTTACTCCCAATGTTGGCAGCTTTAGTGTCGTTGTATGCTCCAGCCGGGAAAAAGAGAAAGGGTGTAAAGGCCACATAGTTTTTACAGGAATCATCGTTAACGAACCAGAACTGGGAAAGGATGAAGGGGGCGCCCAACCCTGTGGACGTTGAGCTTGCGACAGGAAAGTTTCCATATTCGGTCCCTTCGTTAATAGTAACCGAGCCAAAGGGAACGAGGAACTGGGGCGAGGCCCTCATCGGCCCCCACGGCATAGGGATATCGCAAAAGTAAATCACCCGGAGAATGCCGATATTTTCGCTAAGCCCAAGATTGTCCGTCCCACCGTGCCCTGGCCCACTGCTGCCTTTAACGTAAAAATTTTGGGCGGTCACATTTTCGTAGTAGGTCAGGACGGCCAGGACGCCTGCGGGAGCCGGGATATAATCCCGGGCATTATTATCTGCCAAAGCGCGTCCCGCCAGGAGCAAGGTGATTCCCGAGAGAAGCAGCGCCATACACACGCACACTGCGATGCTGCGAACCAAACGCTTCATTTCCATTTCCTCCTTTTCGCAATTAAAAAACCCTTAGACTTAAAGATACTTGAAAACTCCGCGAGGCCCCGTCGGCCGTTGGCTTCCTCCGATCACACCTGGATACGATTCATCGCCTGAGCCCCCCCTCAGCTTTGGAAAGGCTATCCCTTTCTGCAGGCTGGTCTCTGATACTTCTGAATCAGGTTTGACCGGAAAACACCCTCCCTATCCGGGAAAAATCAATCAGCTCCTTCCTTGCCAGTCAAGCGTCGTTGCTTTCTTGGGAACAAGTCGAGCTCTTATTATTTCGGTATGGGCGTCGACCCGAAGATGGTCGGCAGCACCGGAGCCATTCTTTCATACTGTATGCTGAAGGCCCGCTGTTGGAACACGTTGGGATTGAAGGCCCTGGTCAATTCCACTTCCCGGGGCGTTAAAACGTGGACGATCCCGTACTGGTCCACAATGGCGAATTCATCGCCTTTGGCGAGGCAGGAACTCACGCTTTCCTGACCTTTTAAGTTCTGGTTGGAGACGCAGAGCAACTTGGCACCATCAGCGATAGCGGCGCCTGTGACACACAGGGTGAGTGCCAGGGAAAAAATCAAAATTTTAATCGATTTTTTATTCATACCTCTTTCTCCTTTAATTTTAGAGTCTTAAGCGCATTGATTAAGATACCTCGAAACCCCCTTTATTCCCCCCCCTTTTCGATTATTTTGGAAATTTGTTTAGTACCATCTTTGCCATAAAATACAATCTTAAGGGTATCGTCCAAAGGATGATATTCATAAGATATAAGGACTATATCAGCCTGGATTGTGCTGCAAATAATTGCCGAAATAAGCATAACTATATGATATAATGAGTAATAATAGGCATCTTGAGGGGTCCCAGATGCTCCTCAAGGGTGCAAGCCGGAAAGAGGTGATTCGGCCAGATTTTAACCAGACTATCAGGATCGATTTTCAGGGGGCTCAAATCATTTCAGACTCATCGCTCCCATGGAGGAATGCACCTCATCTGAACCGCCCGATGGACCGGCCGCCCAAAGGCGGGGTGCAGATCAAAGTAGCGGATTTGCACTATCAGCCAAAGAGTTGGGATAAAGCCCGCCGGGAGTTGCGGCCAAGATCGAGTGGCACCCGGGAGAGCTCTTCCCCCGCATCGGCTTTGTAGTTACCAACTCCGGGCTTCCTGCCGGGAGAGTGATCAAAGTCAATAATGGCCGAGCTGAGATAGAAAACCGGATTTAGGAAGGCAAGAACAGCCTGTGGTGGGACAAACCCAGTTGCCAAAGGTTCGAGGCCAACCAGGCCCGGCTCAAGATGGGGGTTCCGGCCTGCAACCTTCCGCAGATGATCCGGTAAAGCCAACACAGTCTCATTCACCCGGGTCAGGAAAATAAATATCTGGCCAAAAGACCATAATTTTCTCCTTAGATCTAGATATTGATATGAAGATAATTTCATATAAAATAAACATTAAGGCTCCCAGGCTCGCTCTTCCGGGACGTAAGCGTCTCCAGGGGCATTCCCTCTGAAAGGGTGTCAGTTAGTCAGCCTGGTTAAACCGCCTTTGGAAATCCGTCGGCTTCATCTAAAAACCTCCAATAATGTCAGCATATTGTAGGATGGATAGCATATTCCCCTAAGTTAACGCGAGCCAAAAATTAATTCATGAATGGGAGGAAATTATGACATCAAAAGGCGATTGCTCATATTCCTTTTCTTTCCGGGCGCGCCGGCTCAAGGCACTGGCTGATACCTGTCGCTTGGCGGTGATGGAAATGCTCCTCGAAGGTTCGAAGACTGTAAGCGAAATGCTGGAGAAAATGGATCTTGAACAAAGTTTACTCTCCTATCACCTGAAAATCCTCCGGCAAGAGGGCCTCATAGAATCTATCCGGGAAGGCAAAGGTGTCAGGTACAGACTGCCAGATACTGTGGCGCTGCAAGGCCCGGGACGGGGAATAAACTTGGGTTGCTGTCGCTTGGAAATGAATTTTTAAGGATTGGCAAGGTAAATTAGGGTCCAAAGATGGACAAATCATCAGGGCTGGTTAAATCTCGGCAGATTCTAACCACTAACCACCATGAGGGAGGATGGAGATGATTAAAGAATATCTCCCGGGCTTTGCGGGAGAAATGCTGGGCACCTTTATCTTGGTATTTTTTGGGATCAGTGCCGTAGCCGTGTCCGTGCTTTTTTCGGCTCACTCCGGATTGTTCCAAGTGGCGATGGTCTGGGGCATTGGGGTTTTTATAGCCATTTATTGCACCCGCCATCTCTCCTGTGCTCACTTGAACCCCGCGGTAAGTTTGGCGATGGTGCTCGCCAGACGAATGGAGGTCAAAAAACTCCCTGTTTACTGGCTGGCTCAGATTATTGGGGCTTTTCTGGCGGCGGCGATGTTATACATGCTCTTTTCCAATTCTATTGTCGGCTTTGAGCAGGTACATCATCTGGTGCGGGGCGAGGCTAATTCTCTGAAGACGGCGATGATTTTCGGTGATTATTTTCCCAACCCAGGTGTGCCTGCCGACATCATCTCGGTATCTTACCCCTTAGCTTTTATTGCTGAAGCCGTCGGCACTTTTTTGCTGGTCACGACCATTTTTTTGTTGACCGAGGGGTGCAATGTGGGAGGCCCGCCCAGTTCCATTGCGCCGGTAATGATTGGGCTAACAGTCACCCTGATCATCTGTACCCTGGCTCCTTTGACCATGGCCGGGCTCAATCCGGCCAGGGATTTCGGTCCCCGCTTGTTTTCTTACTTGGCCGGATGGGGCCATGTCGCCATCCCGGGTCCATCCGGGGGAGTCCTGGTTATCTACATCTTAGGTCCGCTGGCGGGAGGGGTGGTTGCGGCCCTCCTCTTTATCTGGATATGGGAGCCCCTGATGAAAGGGATAAGTGTTGCTTGTACATGCCGGGAGATATCCTTGGAGTCGGAAGTGGGGCTGTCAGAAAAAGGTGGTTATGACATCAAAACCTGAAAGCTGGCTTATCGGGAGCGTTGCGCCTGGCTCCAAGAGTGATTATTAATGAACCTGGCTCAGCGCTGCACCGGCAAGAGGCCGGGCAGGTTGTCGGGGCATTTGCCTGATTGCCATAGACTTTTCGGGAAGTGGCATGTTAGTTCCCAGTTCCCAGCTTTTACTGGCAACTGGCAACTGGGAACTGACAACTTTTTAGGTTTAAAACCTGGGATACTTCACCCAATATGCACCAATATCAAAATTGGCTGGGACCAGGGATATTGTCTGACCGTGGCACTCTTGCTGATGACCTTACGTCCAATATATAAATTATACAATACTTTAAGGAGATTATGAAATTGAGCAAAATTCCTAAAATGTTTTTTGTGGGCGGGTTTTTAGGCGCCGGCAAAACTACTGCAATCCAGACTCTGGCCAAGCTTTTTACCCGGCAAGGACTGAAAGCGGCGGCCATAACCAATGATCAAGCCACGGGTCTCGTGGACACCATTTTCCTCTCCAAAGCTGGAATTCCCTCAGAAGAAGTTGCCGGTTCATGCTTCTGCTGCAATTTTAACGGCCTCGCCTCGGCCATTAACCACAGTATTGCTGCTGCGGCTCCGGACATCATCCTGGCTGAACCGGTGGGGAGCTGTACGGATATCGTCGCCACGGTAATCCGGCCCATGCGCTCTTTAATGAAAGACAAAGTGGACGTTTTAGCGTATACTGTTTTGGTGGAACCGGATCGCTGGGTTGAGCTTTCTGATCAAAATCCTTCGTGGTCCATGAAGTTTCTCTTTGATAAACAAATTCAGGAAGCCGACTTCGTTGTGCTCACCAAGTTGGACACACTCAAGCCCGAGCGCGCCAAAGAGTTATTGGAGCAGCTCGCCCATCAGTATCCGGAATCCCCAGTGCTGGGAATTTCCGCCTTGACCGGGGTGGGAATGGCAGAGTGGAAGAATCTAGTCCAGACGACCCCGCCAGGGGAACACTGGCTAAGGGATATAGATTATCAAAAGTATGCAGACGCCGAAGCGGAGATGGGCTGGCTGAACGGTCTGGCGACCATGAAATTCCCTGCGCCCGTTGATGGGAAAACTATCAGTGGTCGGTTGGCTGAAAAGATTGCCCAAGGCATCGGAGAGCGAAACGGCAAAATCGGGCACCTGAAGTTGCTGGTGGTAGGACCGACCGGGAGCGTCAAGGTCGGGATGACCCACGTGGAGGAAAAACCTGCCCTGGAGGGTACCTTCGTGGGCCTGGTGCCTTCCCTGGAAGTAACTATTAATGCCCGGGCCACCCTATCTCCTGGGGACCTGGCGGACATCGTGCATTCCGCGCTAGAACTTTTCAAAGAGTCAGAGCACGCGGAAGTAGATATCTCAGCCGTCAACACCTTCAGACCGGGGGCGCCCAAGCCAACGTATCGGTATGGTGATTCAGCACACCAGTAAAAAACGCATTTCTTTAAGTGCAGGGCGCTCTTTTCCAAATATATGGAAGAGGAGCGCCCTAATTTTTTAAAATTGCCGGTTCACAGCAAAAGTTTGGCTCTGGAGAGCTTGCAGAGTCTCTAAGGCCAGAAATGCATGGAGGAACCTATGATTTGTCTGGGTCTGCAAACAAAAAACCAGGACGAGGTGGAAGTGATACCTTCTTTAATATCTGAAGTATCTGAAGATATAATTTGCATTGCAAAAAACATCATTCCTTTGTTACAAAAAGATAATTTCTTTCAAATTATTGACAACTTGCCATACGGGCTCTTCACCGCCAATGGAGAGAATAAGATTAACTATTTTAATGCTGCCGCGGAGCTAATTACCGGTATCCCCGCATCTCAAGCCATGGGAAAAGCCTGCCGCGATATATTCAAGAGTGACATTTGTACTAACCGATGCCCCCTCGGCCAACTCTATTGCACGGCCAACAATATTTATATTCAAGAATTTGATCTTAAAAAGCCGGACGGCAATATTCTTCCCATTATCTGCACGACTTCTATGCTCACGCACCCAGATGGTTCTGTGAAACAGATAATGTATGTCTTTAGGGATATCGTTGATCGCAAGCGCCTTGAATACGATTTAAAACTCTCTGAGAATAGATACCAACGCATCTTTGAGGGATCGAAGGAGATGATCTTTGTCACTGACAAAGATGGGACATTTAAAGATGCCAACCAAGCTTGTTTAGATCTTCTGGAATATGGTAGTAAGTACGAACTGATGTCGCTAGAATCCGTGGAGAAGGTATTCAACAATCCCATGCACTGGAAGGTCTTCCATGAGCAGATAGATCGTTACGGATCGATCAAGGATTTTGAAGCGTGCTTTCAAAAAAATGATGGGACCATTGTCCACTGCCTTATGAGCGGTAATGCGGTTAGAGGACTTGGTGCCGAAATTGTTGGCTATGAGGCTATTGCCAAGGACATTACGCCGCGAATGCATGGCTTGCAGATGTTGAAGCGACAGCATCGCAAATTATCTCTGCTGAATTCCATCGCCATAGCCATGAATGCCACGCAAGACCTCAACGACGTTCTCATGGTGGCTTTAAAAAAATTGTTGGACGTCCTGGGACTGAAGGCCGGGGGTATCTTTTTAATTGAGGAAGGCGGAGGCAAGCCCACCTTCTCGCTCAAGGTGCAGCAAGGTCTCCTTGATAAATTGGCAGATAACAATTGCCATACGTTACTGTATGATGTTGCTCTTATGCGATCTTTATTGAAAGGAACCCACTCCCTTAAGCCCCAAGGGGCTTTCCTTCCCTTCAAAGCCACCCTGGTAGGCGCTAATAATTGTAATGCCTTGGAGATGGTTTGTTACCTGATCACGAGAAAGGAACAGGCTTCGGGGTTTATTGGCCTGGAACTGCCCAAGGGAGGTAAGCTCAGTGATGAGGATGATCGCATTCTGGGCTCGCTGGGTAATTTTTTAGGAAGCGCCATCGAAAACTCCCGCCTGCTTCAGACCATTCAGCAGCATCGAGAAGAACTCAGGGAATTGACCTCAATGCTTTTTCATTCTCAGGAAGAAGACCGCAAACGAATCGCGCGAGAGTTGCATGATGAAGCCGGTCAGGCCTTGACAGGAATAAACTATACCCTTGAGACCATCATAAAATCTATGCCAGCGGAACTGGCATCCGTCCAAATGCAGATTCTGGATGTCAAGAAACAGGTTAATCATACCTATGGGGAGCTGCGCCGAATGTCACACCGGTTGCACCCCGCGCTATTAAGTGACCTCGGCCTGGAACCTGCTTTGGAATCTTTTTTATCTGACATTTCAAAATATAGTGGACTGAAGATAGATTTCCGCATGGTTGGATTCGAAAAGCGAATAGACGCAGAGACCGAAACGGTGATCTACCGGATAGCTAAAGAAGTGGTGACCAACACCCTGAAACATTCGGAAGCAATACATTTCAAACTTTCAATCGTTAAAAGCTACCCCCATATCATCTTCTTAGCTGAAGATGATGGGATTGGATTTGATACAAGCAAAGACAACTACAGGGATGCACTGGGTCTGCTCGGTATGCGAGAAAGGGTCTCGTTGATGGGAGGGAGCTTCTTGATACGTTCATCGAGCGCCGAAGGGACCAGAATCCGTATTGAAATTCCCGTGAAGGAGCTTCCAGATGAGTGATAGCGCAGTTACTATCCTCTTGGCAGATGACCATACTATAGTAAGGCAGGGGCTGGCCAAGGTTTTGGAGGGCGGGTCGAACTTAAAGGTTGTCGGAGAGGCGAGAGATGGCCGGGAAGCAGTGAGCAAGGCGTACCAACTGAAACCGAATATTGTCTTAATGGACATTTCCATGCCTATTTTGAATGGCATTGAGGCGACGCGTCAAATCAAGAAACTTTGTCAGCAGACGAAAGTCATAATCCTCTCGATGCACTCTCATGGTCGATTTATCGGTGAGCTGCTTAGAATTGGGGCGTCAGGGTATCTCGTTAAAGATTCAACTGGCTTAGATATAATTAAGGCAATAGATGCGGCCATGAAAGGAGACGTTTATTTGAGTCCCTCCATATCCCGCCTGGTCGTGGAGAACTTTGTTTCTTTAAGACGGAAACAATCTTCACGTGAAGAGTTATATGCTAAGCTTTCCAATCGCGAGCGTGAAGTGTTTCAAATGATCGCAGAGGGAAGATCTACAAAGGAGATTTCAAATATTCTATTTGTTAGTATAAGTACTATAAAGACGCATCGGGCGCATATTATGGATAAGTTGCAAATAGATAATCTATCACAATTGGTGCAGTTTGCCATAGAACTTGGTATTGTGGAAATTGTTAGAACCGAGACGGAGTCTGAGCCTGAATTATAATTTTGTTTATCAATGCGGCAAGGATAGACCTTTTCCTCTGCAACAATCATCTTTTGGACTATGGCTCTGGCCGCCCCTTATTCTTATATTTAGAATTCACAAAAGTGGGTTAAGTGTGATGGGTACGCAATCTCCCGAATGTGAAGCGCTTTTCTTTCGGGTCATGATTGCATACGTTTTATCGGTTGTAAACCATGACGAGACTTATTGTTGATCCGGGGGCCTGTGGCTTTACTTGTAAAGTAGAGGTCGATAAGGTTGGGAATTACCAGGCAACTATCAACGTTCAGAGCGAATGTAAGCAGATTAAAAAGCTGGCCAATGAGCTGACCAAGATAGATTTTTTAGAGATTTCTCGAGGGCCGTACGGCCGGAATTACATTAGCCAGTCTGCAGCTAGTTGCGGTTTGCATCCGAGCTGTCCTATTCCATGTGGTCTGATAAAGGCAATAGAAGCCGAACTGGGGATGGCGGTAAAGAAAAATATTATTTTTACTTATGAAGAATGATTTAACCAATTTATTTGTTTTTATAACCTTTAAGAGGGTTAAAAAGTGAGGTCGTATTCTTCAAGGGTTGTTATAGACTCAGCCAGTCTATGAACTCTTAACACCCGCCCCTGGTTCAGGGCGCGGCAAAATGACTTGCAGCAAACTGCTGGATGCTTTGCTGCGGGCCGGCGACCCCGAATTGTTTGCCTGCTTCTCCCCTTTATTACCCGGTTTTACTTCCAGGTGTCATTAAAGAAAGCCCCCTCTCTTTCAGCTTAGGCCGGTACAGCTTGTCGTATACGGCGGTACGCACTGGACCATCTGGTGAAGGAGATGGGCGAGGTGCCTATGGCCCATAGCCCTCGATGACCCGGACGCTTGATATCCCTATATTTTAAAAAACTGACTGTAGAACTTGGGTTAGAGTCCTAAGACCGCATGGAAGTTAATTGCCCCTCGGAACGATTATGGCCTGGTTGACATGCTGGCGCTCAGGCCGGAAAAAGAGGGGCGGTGCAAACACCGCCCCTGCGCCCCGGAGAAAGGGTAAACCCATGGCAGGTCAGCAGGCTAACCGACTATAATTCGTAATTCCCCTCCATCACCATGACAAACTCGCCGTGCTTGTCAGAGAACTTCACGATAAAAGTGCCGCTCCCCTTGAGGTTGCTCAACGTGCCGGTGCCTTTGTAAACCTCCCATTTACCCTTGGTCATGGCGCCATGCTTTTCTCCCTGAAAACGGGAGTAAACTGTGCCATTCTGATACGTAGTGATGGCATAGCCTTGCATGGGCCCGTCGCCTTTGATGCGGTCATGGAAGCCGACACTGCGCCGCGAAAAAAACTCGCCGGCCACCCCGGGGGTGTAATCAATGGGCTCACCCTCCATTTCGGTGAGCATCAGGGTGTGGTCAGGGACATCGCCCACTGAAAGTAATGCTCGGCGGGTAACGCTAATCTTAAAGCTGGCCTTGCGTTGCATGGTGTTACCTCCTGGACAAGTGGTTGTATGGATGCAAGCAGATGGTCTCGCTCCTGATCTCTAACGAGGTTAAATGTCCAGTTCGTTCAATTCAAGGACATTGTTCTGAATAATATCGCGCCGGGGTTCCACCTTATCGCCCATGAGGATGGTGAAGATCTCATCCGCGGCCACTGCATCTTCGATGTTGACTTTAAGGAGGGTGCGGGTTTCCGGGTCCATAGTGGTCTCCCAGAGATGCTCCGGATTCATCTCCCCCAAGCCTTTGAAGCGTTGGATGTTGATGCCCTTTTGGCCTTCCTCGATGATAAGCCCCGCCAGCTCATCCAGGTTGGCAAAGTCCCAGGTCTTATCCTTGCCCTCCAGGCGGTGGTGCGGGGTTTTAAAGTCCGCCAGGCCTTGGTCTAGCCGCACCAGGGCTTGAAAGTCGCTGCTGCCCATCAGTTCCCAGTCCAGGCGCATCTCGGCCAAGTCCCGCTCAGGGGAGGAGACGAGCACGGCCCAGGACTCGTGCTCTTCGTCGGGCGAAAGCAGGGCCGTCCAGCGCGAGATGGCATTGAGGGCGGCCACCAAGGTTTCCAGTCGCTACGGCTGGCGCAGAACGTCTTTGGAGACGAGCAAGGGCCGGGAGTAGTTGCAAGACTTCCCGAGCCAGGCCCCGTTTGGCGAAGCGCTGAAGATATTCCTGATAGGCGATGACCCGTTCCAGGGCCTGGGCCAGGGGGGGCCTTCCAGGGTCCGCTGGGGGCCCAGGTGGAGGACCAGCCAAATTGTTACTCCTTTTCTGGGTCAAAAATCAATTCTCGGGGATTTTTAGGGTCCCGCAAATCAGATCGTTCATGGTTTGGGGACGGGCCAGGGTCTGGCAGAGCAGTTCCTTGACGCCCCGGTTGAAATGCTCACGATCAACGGTTTGATGGGTCCATATCAACCAATATTTTTATCAGGAAATTCACGTTTTATCAAGTTTCCTTCACTTTTCGCCGAATAATCCAGGATCATATAGGTTAAGTAATTTTCCATCAATTCTTGCGAAATAATCCAGGTATCAAGCCTTATACGAACTTGATAAAAATTGCCTGAAGACAAAGCTGAGGCCGGCGAATGTTCATTCCGCTGGTGGCACTCTTCCCTTTATTACTCCCCTGGTGGAGCGTTACCGCCTCTGGTTCCAGCTTTTTTGGGTGCGTGCCGACGCTGCCTTTGCCAACCCGGAAACCTACGAGTATTGCGAAGAACATCGTACGACTGATTTCATTCGGTTGCCGTCAAATAAGAACCTGGATAGGCTGGTGGCGCCTCATCTCGGTCGTCCGGTCGGCCGACCGCCCCAGAGCGGCATTCAGGTCAA
>JBEKDQ010000009.1:0-22030 GCA_050014275.1 Desulfobaccales bacterium
CCAGCAGGGCCACCAGGTCCCAGGCGAAGACATAGGCGTCTTCGGTGGGTACCGCCAGGCTTTTCCGGGCATAAAAGACCCGTAAATCCGCGCCGAATTCCGGGTCCGGGTCGAAGAGCAGGTAGAGTTCCAGGGGGCGGAACGGCTTGAGCCGCAGCACCCACTGGATGCTGGCGTAGGGCCGGCCCTCCACCACCTCCCCTCCCAGCAAACCGGCCAAAACCGCGGGGGCCGCCTCGGCCAGCCCCGCCAGGTCCCGGTGATACTTCTTTCTGACATACTGGCGAATCTGGGCCTCCCAGCCCCAGCCAGCCTCGAACTGGCCCAGGGATAACAGGTCGTAGGGGAAATCGAGATTTTTTTTAAATGCGGCGCCATGATTCAGCTCTTTTTGGCCTCCACCCTCCGATTGAATTTCTCAGCGTTTATTATAAACCGCTCATGCACCGCCTCGCCAATCTTTTCCTTTTCGTCAAAGCCCTCCACCTTTAAGGTGATTTTCCTGCCATCCACTGCGGTGACTTCGGTGACCGCCCGCACCTCCATCCCCAGGGGGGTGGCGGCGGTGTGTTTCAGATTCATAGAGATGCCCACCGACTGCTCCCCGGCGGCCAGGTGCGCGGCTATCAGTTCGGCGCAGGTTCCTTCGAACAGGCCCCCGAGAAAGGGTGTGCCGAAGACCTCGGGGACGCCCTGGAAAAACTTGCGGGCCGAATGTTCCGGCCCGGTCTTCAGCCGTTTCTCATGCTTCATGCCAACCTCGATCGCCATACACCCTCCTTTTTTTAGTTGCCAGTTGCCAGTTGTTAGTTGTTGGTTGTCGGTTTTGCTGGGAACTGGGAACTGGCAACTCGTTCTCACACCGCCAAGGGCGTCATTTTTATGGGGCCCAGGGTTTCCCCCCAGGCCAGGCGGCGGCCCAGATCCCTGGCCTGTTCCAGTGGCTGGGGTTGTTCCAGAATGGCCCCTTTATCGTCGGCGCCTCGCACCAGGATTTCTCCTGCATAGCTCGCGTTGATGGCGTCGAAGAAGTATTTGGCGGTGAGGCGGACCCCCACGAACAGGAGCTTCCCCCTGGTGGCCCCCACCGCCAGGAGGACCCCCTGGCGGGAGCCGCCGGGAGAATCCTTTTTCAATACGTAGCGCCTGGCCCACAGGGCCTGGGTGCGGTCGATCATGGCTTTGGACTGGGCCGAGACCCCATAGAAAAAGACCGGAGAGGCCAGGGCCACCACGTCGGCCCCCAGAATCTTGTCGTAGATCTCCCGCATGTCGTCTTTAATTGGACAGGTACCATCCTTGAAACAGTGGTAGATCTCCAGGCACGGGGAGATCTTGAGGTCCCGCAGGATAATCTCCTCCACCTCCGCCCCGGCGCCGGAGGCCCCTTCCAGGAAGGCTCTGAGGAGAATTTCCGAGTTGCCGCCCCGTCGGGGGCTGCCCAGGACGCCCAGCACTTTCATGGCTATCTCCTTCCGGTATTGCCTAACAATATGGAAAATCCAGGGAGGATGTCAAGCGCTGATGATTCCTTTATGGTTTCCAATCCCGGTCGCGCTTAGATTTGAGGAGCCGCCGCCCAGGGCGGGCCTCTTTGCCCGCCATCAAGGTTCTTGGCACTTTTATGCAGGGTGGGCACTCGCACCAGCGAGTACCGATGAGGCCCCGACTTCCTTTGAGGAGGCATATTTTTCTTAAAATTGCTTGGCATGGGCGGTTTTGGTATTATCTTAACTAGTAAAGTGGCGTGTCGGTTTTATTCTCATTCCAAGGAGAGATTCAATGACTAACAAGTCTTCTAGAACCCGGATGATGGCGATGGGCTTACTGCTGGCTTTGGGATTCCTGGCCATGCCGCTGGCGAGCTGGGCCGCGCCCGCAGCGGACTTTAACCTGAAAGACGTCCTCCAGGGGCAGGATTACTCCCTGAGCCAGTTCAGGGGCAAGGTGGTGATGATTAATTTCTTCACCTTCTTTTGCGGGCCCTGCCGGGAGGAGATGCCCGATCTCAACCAGGTTTACCATGAATACCAGGGCCAGGGTTTCCAAACCCTGGGGATTGCCCTCAGTTCCGACCCCACCCAGATCAGGTTTCTGGTGAAGCAGTTGGGTCTGGACTATCCGGTGCTCATCGGCAATGACAAGGTGTCCGAGGCCTACGGCAGCGTGGCGGTGGTTCCCACCACCTTCATCATCGACAAGTCGGGCAACGTCGCCCAGAAGGTCGAGGGCACGCGGAGTAAGGAAGAATTTGAGAAAATGATTAAGGCCCTGCTCTGATCGGACCTTTATCCCGAAAAATTCAGGGCTGATACCAGCTAGCCGCCGGGGATGAAAAATCCACCTGCCCCTCCCCTGTAAAAAGGGGTTTTTTAAGCCCCCCCTGGGGAAAGGGGGATTTAGGGTTTTACGGTAGAGTCTATGAAGGCCGCCGCAGAGCAAAAAAACGCAGCAGATCGAGGCGGCGGCCCAGGCCCTACCGCAGCAAACTCCCAAAGGAGTCCCGCATGGGACCCTGGAATAACTTGCCGGATTGGGCCCAAGAACTGGAGGAACATCTAAAGGAGGGGGAAGCGGCCCTCTTCATCCTCCACGGGCAGGTCTATGATTACACCCGGGTAAACGGCGATTACCTCCCCTTTCGCCACTTCCTGGGACAGTGGCTGGGTCGGGAACGCCACGTGGTCTTTTACAATCTGGGGGCGGGGCTGGAGTTCGGGGATGCGGCGGGGGAGGATTCCTTCCGGGAAGCCCTGGAGCCCCAGGAAAAGCCGGCGGACGGCGAGGCAACCGAGGATGTCTCCCTGATCCGGGCCCGGGCCCTCCAAGCCCTGGGCCAAAAACCCATCCCCAAACCTTTACCCCGGAGCCCCCGGGAGGTGCTGCAACTGGCAGAGCGGGTCATGGCCGCACCGTGCCGCCGCCCCCCCATCTGCAAGCCCCTGGCCCTGGTCCTGGAGTACGCCGAAACCATCGTCCCCGCGGTGGACCTGGGTTCCATGGGCGAGCCGGACCGGGCCGCCCTGGTCACCCTGCTGCGCTGGGCCCGGCAGGCTGAGCTGTCGGAGCACGGCCATCTGGTGGTCCTTACCACCGGCAACCTGGCTGATTTAAACCACAATCTCCTCTTGAGCCGCCATGGGGCGCAAGTCCTGGAGGTGCCGCCCCCGGACCGGGAGGCCCGGGTTCACTTCATCGATAAGCTCCGTTCCCAGGGCAAGTATAGGCTTACGATCACCTCCCAGGAGTTGGCCAACCTGGCCGCCGGTTTGAGCCTCAGGGTGCTGCACGCCTTGCTGCGCCAGAGCATCATTCAGCCTCTTACCCTGGAGACGGTGCGCCGCAAGAAAAAGGACCTGCTGCGCCAGGAGCTGATGGGTCTGGTGGAAGTGCTGGAACCCCGCTTCGGCCTGGCGGATATCGGCGGACTGGCGCCCGTCAAGGAATATTTTGCCCAGATTGCCGGGGCCCTGCAGGCGGGGGAAGTCAAGCTGGTGCCCCGGGGTATCACCATGATGGGGCCTCCCGGGGTGGGCAAGACCGCCCTGGCCGAGGCCCTGGCCCGGGATTGCGGCTTCAACTTCGTCAAGCTCCTCAATCCCCGCACCAAGTGGGTGGGGGAGAGCGAACGCAATTTCTGCAAAGCCCTCCAGACCTTGCGCAGCTTGACCCCGGTGGTGGTAGTGGAGGACGAAGCCGACCAGAGCGAACACAGCCGGGATGAATACTCCGGCGACACCGGGGTGAGCAACCGCCTGCGGCAGATGCGCTTCGAATTCATGGGTGACCCTACCATCCAGGGCAAGGTCCTGTGGATCAGGATCACCAACCGGCCTGACCGCCTGGACAAGGCCGATCTGCGCTCCGGCCGCTCCAGCGAGCGGATTCCCTTCTTCCTGCCTGATTTCGCCGAGAAATGCCAGATCCTCCAGGTGGTGGCCAGGCGCAGCCTGATCCCCTGCGATCTGGACGACTTTGCCGAAATAACCCGCTATCTGGACCAGCGCCATCCGGAGGTGATCACCGGCGGGGACCTCGAAGAGCTGGTCTTCCGGGCCTATCGCCAGGCCCGCCTGGCGGGCCGGGAACGGGTAACCCTGGCCGACTTCCGGCAGGTGATTGATGATTTCCTGCCACCGCATCAGGTGGAGGTGCTGCGGCAGATGGAACGCCTGGCCCTGCACCAGTGCTCCTCCCGGCGCTTCGTGCCGGAGCGGGTCTGGACCTGGGCCGCCCGCCGCGAGGAGGCGGCGGAACAGTAATTCCTATTTGGGAAGGACCGATAAACAACGCTATTAAAAAAGCCGGTTATAAACCATATCGCATAGACGCCGAACCGCATAACGACCGGATAGATGCAAAGATTATTTCGGAAATTAAGAATTCCCGGTTCGTTATTGCCGATGTTACTGAACAGAAGCGTGGGGTCTATTTTGAGGCCGGGTTTGCATTAGGTCTGGGGTTGACGGTAATATGGTGTGTCAGGGAAGGCGATCTGGAAAACGTTCACTTCGATACACGCCAATATAATCATATCGTATGGGAAGACCTGGACGACTTAGAAAACAAGCTTTTTGACTTCATTGGTGCGATCATCGGCAAAGGGAAAGGCGCCTAATAGTGTAGACAATGCAGTTTTTTTACCCCCCTTTGCAAAAGGGGGGCAGGGGGGATTTAAAAACCTCGCCCGATGCTCAAGTATAACCCCAAGCTAAAGGCCAACGCCCGGCAACTCCGGAAAAATTTTACTGACAGTGAGCACGTCTTATGGCAAAGATTACGTGGCAAACAGCTTTCAGGGGTGCAATTTTACCGCCAGAAGCCGATTGGCAATTATATTGTCGATTTTTATGCACCTAAGGCAAAATTGGTTATAGAAATAGACGGTTCCCAGCATTTCGAAGCCCAACATGCAGAAAAGGATAAAAAGCGAGACGAGTACTTAGGCAGCCTTGGATTGAAGATTCTTCGCATCAATTGCAGGCAGGTATTAAAAGAAACCAATGCGGTAGTGGAATTCATTTATCAGATGATGACCGAACGGTTGATTGAATAAATCCCCCCTAACCCCCCTTTTTCAAAGGGGGGGATAAAAGAAGCAAGGAAAAGCAACTATCCGCGATCAGATCATTATCGAGGGCAGCGACGTTATGCTGATGGAGAAGGCCGGCCTGGCGCCGGCCCGGGTGGCCCGGCGGGCGCCGCTGGCCTCCCTGCTGCGTTATGTCTCCCGGGTGATGCCTCCACCCCTGCCGCTTTTGCCCCCGGGAAGCCGCTGGCTCCGCCAAAGGAAGGACTTGCTGCTGCTGGCGGTGGAAGACCCGCCCCAGTGCCGCACCCTCAGGGTGAGCGGCGGCAAAAAAGGAGAGGATGACTACCGTTCCCATCGCCTGGCCTTTCCGTACCTAATCTATCTCCTCACCTTCTATCGGGGCGGCTTCGAGGAGATGAAGATGTTCTTCCGGGTCGCTCCCCTGGCTTCCCCAGGAGACACCCTCTACCAGACCTGCCTGCCCAATGTCCGGGGAGAGCCGGGCCATTACGGCTCACAAAGGGTTTGCCTGCGCTACCGGCCGGAGATGATGGAAGGCGTCCCCCTGGCGGTGGCGGTGCCGGCCCTCCTGGACTTCTTCTGGAGTACCGGTTTCAACCAGGACATCAGCAGCAGCGCCTTTGAGCGGGCCTCGAGCCTCTTGCCAGACCCCCGCCTGGCCGACTTTGCCGCCTGGGAGAGGGCCACTGCGGCAGATCCCCTCTTCCCCCTGGAGGTTGGTTGGGAGGCTGCTGACCGGAAGCTCCCGGATTTGTGGGCGGAATGTTTGAAACTGCACGGGGAGACCGAGCAACCGGTGAAAGACGCCATGGAGCTGGCCGACATCCTCTACCGCTTGCCGGTGGGGTATTGACCCCAGCGGCGCCCTGCGACCCTGGCCCAGAAGTCCCTCTCCTCCAACCGGTGCCCGGGTGTCTCGGGCCCTACACCACCCCAAAAAAATCGCCTTCAGGAGCCAGTTTGGCGATTTCTTTTGGAGCACTCGATCTTGGAATGAGTTTGAAAGGTGAAAAACACCTGGGTATTGGGGGAGAAAATCTGCAAGGAGACGTCCACCAGTCTCTGCACCGTTCCCAAGATCTCCTCCGAGTCGCTACGGTTGAAATTGCCACTGAGCTTCAGATAGAGGTTTCCTCGCTTTCGGCAAATCGATATTTGTGGCTGCACGTAAAAATCCCCCTTCTAATGGTTTTCTCTAAATCTTTTCATAACACAACCCTGTTTAACTACATTCGGGGGATTCCTATTTTTGCTTTCATTCCTTGCTGGATTTAGGCTCGGGAATGTCTCCTAGCAAAGACGAAAAGGCGTATTCTCTAGATATTACCTTAAAACATATTCGGTAGTTAGTGGAAAGCCTGGCCCGGGTGCCGGCCCTAATTAAGCCATAAAGATTAGCAATTAGTTGTGTATGTCAAGTTCTGCAAATTGGTCGAGGCATAAGGTTTTTTTTAGTTCTCCCGAGCCGCGTGTTGAGCCCCGGAGGGCCGCCAGTCACCTTCAGATTTTCGCAAAGGTTTCAACTGAGATATTAGGGGAGCAAAGGTTACGGGGGTTATACTCTCAGGGAGGTCAGGCCCTGGCGAATGGCATATTTGGTGAGTTCGGCAACGTTGTGGATGCCCACCTTGTTCATGATTTGCTTCCGGTGCGCTTCCACGGTCTTGCTGCTGAGGCATAGGGTATTGGCGATTTGCAGGGTGTTTCTCCCTTCGGCCATGAGCTGCAAGACCTCCCGTTCCCTAGGGGTCAGCAAGGTATAGGCCGAGCAGGGTTCATCGGCCAGATTGTGGACGAAGTCCTTGATCAAAATATCGGAAACCCCTGGGCTGATATAGGTCTTTTCCCGCATCACGGTGCGGATGGCCTTCACCAATTCTTCCAGGGCGCAGTCCTTCAAAAGGTATCCCCAGGCCCCGGACCTGAGCATATTCAGCACGAAGAGACTGTCGGAATGCATGGAGAGGGCAATGATCTTCACCCTGGAATTAATTGCGACAATCTGGCGGGTAGCATCGATGCCGTTTAAATCGGGCATGGAGATGTCCATGATGATCACATCCGGGTCCAGTGCTTGCGTCAGCTTCACGGTATCGCGGCCATTGTCGGATTCCCCCACCACCATCATGTCAGGCTCGCTGGCCAGCAACATCCGCAATCCCTGGCGGACTATCTGATGGTCATCTGCCAAGATGATTTTGATGGACACGTTATCATCCTTGAATTATCTACTACGGCAGGTGGAAGAAGAAGAGCAAGGCGATTCCTTAGAACTCACCAAGTCCACACACACCCCATTAATCACCATAGCAAGGTTTTTCGTAAAGTTCACTTAGGAAAACCCTAATTCTGGAGGGGGAAAACCCTCATTCTGGGATAGGACAACCCGCAAGCACAAGTTATCCGGGTTTCCCCTGGAAATTAGGGCGACCCTATTCCTCCAGAGAGGTCAGTCCCTGCCGGATGGCATATTTAGTCAGCTCGGCCACGCTGTGAATTCCTGACTTGCTCATAATCTGCTTGCGGTGCGATTCCACCGTCTTGACGCTGACGCAGAGACAGTCAGCAATCTGATTGGTGGACTTGCCTTCCGCCATAAGCTGCAGCACCTCCCGCTCCCTGGCAGTCAGCACCGAAAACGCCCCGGAAGGGTCAGCGTGGTCCCAGCCGCTGACAAAGTCTTTAATGACCACGTCCGAGATGCCGGGGCTCAGATAGGTCTTATGGTCCACGACGGTGCGAATGGCCCTGACCAGATCTTCCAGGGCACAGTCTTTCAAGAGATATCCGGAAGCGCCGGCCTTGAGCATGTTTAACACGAAGAGGCTGTCGGAGTGCATGGAAAGGGCAATCACTTTGACCCCTATGCACTCCGCCAGGATCTGGCGGGTCGCTTCGATGCCGTTTAAGCCGGGCATGGAGATGTCCATGATCACTACATGGGGGGCTAATTCCTGCACCAGCCGCAGCACCGCCCGGCCATTGTCCGCCTCGGCCACCACCTGCATATCCGGCTCTGCCGCCAAAAGATTGCGCAGTCCATGGCGGACGATCTGATGGTCTTCCGCTAACATGATCTTAATGGTCATCTCCGTTCCCCACTTTATTTTTCTTAGCATAGTCTAAAGGCAACATCAAGGTGACCTGGGTACCTGCGTCTTCCCCTGAGATCACATCCACACCCCCTCCAAGATAATGAAGGCGCTCGCGAATACTGAAGAGACCGAAGCCTCTCTCGCTCCCGGCGCCGGTGTAACCCTGGGAGCCATTAATCCCCACCCCGTCGTCCTTCACTTCGATGCATACCCGGTCGTCATTTCGCAGAATGATGTTGACCCAGGCGTGCCGGGCCTGGGCATGTTTGACGATGTTAATCATCAACTCCCGCACCGAGCGGAAGAGGAGCACTTTAAGTTCGTCATTGATGGGGATGGGAACCATCTCTTTACGAACTTCCACCTGCAAGCCGTACTGGGTCCTGATGTGCTTGGCGAACCATTCCACCGCGGCCTCGAACCCCAACTCATAAAGCACCGGCAGACTCAGTTCGAAGGTTAGAGACCTGGTGTCCTGGATCATCTTTTCGATGAGCTCCCGGACCTCCCCTAAGGGGTTGGCAATCTCCGGGGAAGTCGCAGTTTTCTGTAATACCCCCAGCTTGATCTTGGAGACGGCCAGGGCCTGGCCGATATGATCATGGAGATCGGTGGCCAGACGCCGCCTTTCCCGTTCCTCCGTCAGTGAGAGTTCCGAAGCCAGGGATTGGAGGCGTGCCTGATTGCTCCGGATCTCGTCCTCGGCCTTCCTGCGCATGGTAATATCTTGGGTCATGATGGCGAACTGGGACTCTCCCGCGGGCCCCCGCAGGACCGAAACCGTTACCTGGCCCCAAACGGTCTGGCCGTCCTTGCGGATATAGCGGGTTTCCTGGGAGAAGGATTCCCGTTTCCCCAGAGCTAAATTCTTAAACAGCCCCAGGCTTTGAGAGACATCGTCCGGATGGATAATGTCCTTGAAAGACTTCAGGAGCAGCTCTTCTTTGCTATAACCCAGCATCTCCCAGAGGGCGGGATTGCTGTCCAGGTGGTAGCCGTCCATATCCATCAGGGAGATGCCGATGGCGGCTTCCTCAAAGATTTTCCGGGAGCGCCTCTCCGTTTCCCGGAGAGCGGTGACGTCGCTGAACATGGCAAAGGCCCCGCTAAACTGGCCGTTTTCGAAGAGCGGTACCGAGCTCATGATCACCGCGGCCAACCTCCGGTTTTTGCAGAGCAGTTCCAGTTCCTGCTGAGCCACGTTGTTTCTGCGGTTCTCCTCCAGGGACTTCTCCATGAGCTTCCAGTTGTTCCGGTTGAACAATTTCTGGATATTCTTATTCTCCAGCTTCTCATGGCCGGTGATCTCCCGCATGCGCCGGTTGGTGAATTTGATCAGGCCCTGCTCGTCGATGATCCAAATACCCTCGTGGGCGTTTTCGATGAGTTCCCGGTGCTTGCGCTCCGATATCTCCAGCTTGCGATAAAGGACGGCGTTCTCCAGGGCAATGGCTATCTGGTTGGCAAAACTGACGATGAAGTCCCGGTCCCCTGCGGTGATCGTAACGTCCGGCTGAACCCGGTCGGCCAGCAGCACCCCGATGACTTTGCCCCTGACGGTGAGGGGCGCCAGGATAAAGGACTGAGGCTTGAAATGCTCAATCAAGGGATTCTTCAGGTTGAGCTTGCTGCGTTCCATATCCTGGACCACCACCGGAATGCCGGTCATGGCCACCCGGGCGATAATGTTGTCCACCTTGGAAATGGGGATCTGGTAATTCTTTATCTGTTCAAACAACTCGGAGTCGATACCCTCGGCAAAGCTGAACTCCAAAACCTCACCCTGTTCATCCAGCAGCAGGATGCCGGCCCTATCCAGCTTGGCGGAATTGATCAGCAATCGCAAAGTCACCTGCAAGAGCTTTTCCAGATTGAGCACCGATAGGGTGGCGGTGCTGGTCTCCTGGAGGCAGATGAGCTGGTCGATCTTCTCATTGAGCTGGATATTCAGACGGTGGACCTCATCGAACTTTCTCTTCAACAGCTCCTTGTCCCGCTCCAACTCCTCGATGGTATAGGTGAGGGCCCGCCAGGGCACCCCGAGCTTCATCAACCATTCTTTGAAGAAGGACCGCTTCTGCCATTTCAGGTGGTATTCGCAGTAATCGTCTCCCTTGAAAAAACATCTGGTTTCTTCCAGAACCGCGGGCGGCATGTTCCAAATAGTGGGAATGCCCGAGTAGATCCCCTGATTGAACAGGCAAAAGTCGAGATTCGCCGGGACATTTTTGAACCAATGGAGGCGCACCACCGCGCTATCCCGCTTGGTTTCCACGAGCTCAATGGTCTTACTCTTATTGAATTTATCATTGATGGTCTGCGCCCTGGTCAGGGTGCGGCGGGGACTTTTGCAAGCCAACATGATAATCCGCTGCACATAACCTAGCTTCTTCCGGGCCGCGGATTCATAGCCGATCTTAAAGGCTATCTCTTTGTTTTTCGAGAGCTTTTTGGCATTATCAAACATCCTGCTGACCACGTCGCTGGACACCCAGTTGTTGATTTCCATCAAAAATTCTTGCGGAATGGGCAGTCCTTCGATTTCCGGTCCCAGGCCATGGAAGAGTTTGGGCAACTCCGCTGGCAGGTTCTCCTGGAAGTATTCGATGATGGCACGAGTATTGATGCAGCTATGATGCTTATCCATTACCGGGCCAAACTCAAGGTCCCGATTCCAGCCGGGCCCCAAAACCTTGCCTGATTAGTGACGAGATGTCCCCCTTGGTTCCGGTTGGCCGGCGGGGCCGCCTGCCGCAACCATCTCCCCCGGCAAAAGCCAACCTTACACTAAAACAGAAATTTCTCCACGTGGCGAACCAAAAAATTTCAGGCGCACCAGAGAAGATCAAAGAAAAATTTCTTATAGTAGTTTACTATAATAATTAAAGTGCTGCTTGTGTCAAGCATAACATTACTTACTGGAATTTTTTTCAGGGGGGGGTGGCGGTTCAGGTTAACTAATTGTATCTCCAAAATAATTACAGGGCGATAATCCAATTTCTCCCCAAAAATCCGGGTTATTTCAAGGCTTCCCGAGCCTTTTCCCGATTGCTTAGCCCCCGGGACTATTAATTATTAAATTGGGGGTTTTTTTTCTCCCCATACTGACAAGAGAGATCGGGTGTTTAAAGCGGGGCTTTCGCTTCTCCTGGGTAATCTCTGGAGTATCCCGGTTTCTCCCGGCTATTATTCATCTCCCTCGGTAAAGTTTTTTTTCGCCGATTGGCCACTTCCAGGAGGTTGGCACCATGTCTTATTTCAGGTCTTGGCATTTCCTTTTGGGGAAAATGAGCTTAAGCAAGTTCCTCCAGATGAAGTTGAACAATTTTCTTTTCCGGTTCCTGCCCTTCTTCCTTTCCCGGTGGTACATCGCCTGCTTGGGCCGCTTTTACTACCTGTTGAACCGGCGGGATAAGGCCCTGATCGCCAAGACCATCCGCCACGTTCTCCATGGCAAGATTTCCTCCGAGGAGATCCGCCGGAAGACCAAAGGGGCCTTTGGGGGGATCTTCGACCATTATCATGAAAAACTCTTCATTGGATATTCCAATCTTCCTAAATTACTTGATTTCATCAGGACCCGGGTATGTTTCCAAGGTGAAGAAAAGCTAAAGGAAACCCTGGCGGCCGGCAAGGGCGTCATTCTGGTAACCGGCCATTTCGGCGCGGTGGAATTCCTGCCGGGCACCCTGGCGGTACACGGCTTCCCCACCTCCGTGATCTGCCGCTTCCAGACCAACCGACTCCGGGAAACCCTGGGTCGCCGGGCCGCATGGATCGGCTTGGACGTGATCGACTCTGATCAAGAGAACAGCTTCCTCGCCGCGGTGAAGGCCCTCAAAGCGGGGAGGATCCTCATCACCGAGTGCGATGAATTCGATGAATGGCGACCGGACCCGAAGCAGGGAACCTACTTTCTCGATCGCCGACTCACGGGGGACCGCACCTTGGAAATTTTGAGCAAGCGCTCCGGCGCCCCGGTGGTGGCCGCCATAGTGAAACGAGATGGGGGGCGACAATATACCTGTCACCTCACCGCGCTGGGCAATGGCGCCGCTCCGGTAAATATGTCCATCAGCCAAAAGTGTCTCAGGATCCTGGATGCTTCGGTGAAGGCCCATCCGGAGCAATGGTATCAATGGAAGAAGTTTGGTAAAATGATCAACATTGACCCGGGGGTGGTCCATGATCGTCCGAAAGCTGGATATTTGGCACCTGAAATTGGCATTTCTCTACCCGATCAGGCATAACCTGATCACCCACCACGGGTCCGAAAATCTGGTGGTCAAAGTGACCGCCGACAGCCCCCAGCCGGGGTATGGGGAAGGGGTTCCCCGGAGCTTCGTCACCGGGGAAACCCTCTCGTCCAGCCTCGCCTTCTTGACGGGGACCCTGGCCCCTGCCATTGTAGGGAAGGAGTTCGCTTCACCCCCGCAGCTTCTGGAGGCGTTGAGAGAGCTGTTTAGCCAAACAGCCGGGGAGCGGCATCCCGGGGCCTTTTGCGCCCTGGAAACCGCGCTGTTGGATACCGCCGGCCGGGCCTGGGACCTGCCTCTGCAAGCCTTCCTCGGACCCAAAGGAGACGCCCCCCTGATCTATAGCGCGGTGATCCCCATGGGGAAGCCGGAGAAGCTGGCTCAGTTCCTGCGCCAGGCGAAATTACTGCAGATGTCTTTTCTGAAGCTGAAGGTGGGGACCCCCGCCGACCTGGAAAACCTCAGGCTGGCCCGGGAGATCCTGGGTTGGCAGGTCGATATCCGGGTGGACGCCAACTGTGCCTGGAGCGTCCCCGAGGCCATCCGGCGCCTCCGGGAGATGCAACCTTACCGGATCAGCGCCGTGGAGCAACCGGTGGCCAAGGATGATCTGGAAGGCCTGCGGGCGGTGGGCGCCGAGGCCGGGCTGCCCGTCATCGCCGATGAGTCATTGTGCCACGAGGGGGACGCCCAAAGATTGATCGACCTCAAGGCCTGCCAGATCTTCAATATCCGCCTGTCCAAATGCGGCGGGCCGGGGGCCGCCACCCGGATCAGACGGATGGCCGCGGCGGCCGGGCTGCGTTGCCAGTTGGGCTGCCACGTGGGAGAAACCAGCATCCTTTCCGCCGCCGGCCGCCACTTCGCCGCCTGTGCCCCGGATTTGGCCTATTTGGAAGGCTCTTTCTCGCCTTTCCTGTTTGCCCGGGAGCCGGTGGCCCAGAGCGTGATTTTCGGACCCGGAGGAGTGGCCCCGCCCCTTCCCGGCCCCGGCCTGGGGATCGAAGTTCTCGAGGCGGCCTTGCATGACCTCGCCCTCGCTCACTTCCAACTGGGCGGCTAATCGCCGCCCTGCCTGAGCCGCCTCGGTTGCCCTAAAGACGCAGGTATTAGCCAAACGGTTCTGAATTTTTGCTTTTTCGGCAGATTGGTAGACTTGCTATCCTGGATTATTCCGCAGAACGTGGGTGGAGGTCTTCCAGGTTTCATAAGCGAATTGGATTTCGTGGCAGGAGACGCGGGCGCTTCCGAGTCTTCGGGGCCGCCATCATAAATCTGGGGAGTATGTTGCCGGCCCCCAGCCCCATTAACCCTGATAGACGTGGATAGCGGATCACACATATTTTATTGATTCTCTTTATTTTTTAGACTCCTGAGAGCTTCTTCATACGCCTTAATAGTAATTCCTTTGCCGGGCGGCCAGGGACGGCCGCCCCACCAGGTTGCAATTTGGTGGGGCGGACCTCCGTGCCCGCCGCTTCAATTCACCCTGACCCAAAATAAAACGCCGTTCTCAGAAATGGAAGGCCAGGCTCAAGGCGAGGGATTGGGTGTCGCTGTTGTAGCGGCCATCGGCCTGCAAAGGCGCGGGCACCCCGTTGAAGGTGATGGCGTTGTCTTTATTGCGGCTTTCCTGAAGGATATAATTATAGGCGATTCCCAGGGTGACCCTCTTATACTCGAGGTCGCCCCCCACCGTGAAGATGTGGCGGTTGGCATCCGGCACCTGGGGATCGAAGGTATCATCGGGCACCGGGGTCAGGTCGTAAATATAACCGGCCCGCAGCTTCAGGCCTTTGATAATCTCATAGTTGACCCCGAAGCGAAAGGCCCAGGCGTCATGCCATTTCTCTGGGGTGGTAATCACCGTGGTGGAAACCCCATTTACCGGGATGGGGGAGTCGAGTTTCACCTGGAGCTGATCGTAAGTGGACCAGCCGGTCCAGGTGGTGTCGAACTCAAAGGTGAAGGGTTTAAGGCATCCATAAGCGATCCCCCAGGTCACGGAAGGAGGAAAGGTGAGGGGGGCCGAGCCGCTAACCTGGGAAGGAACTGAGCCCGAAAGCGGCGGCGGCAAGGTCAGATCCAGGGAACCGAAGTACTTTACCGTGATTTCGCTGCGATACGAGGCCCCCAGTTTCACGCCTGCCATCGGCTCGTAAAGGACGCCGAGGTTATAGCCCCAACCGTTGCCATTCCCGGTCAGAATCACTTGTCCGTCGGGAAAATGGTAGCCCCTCACCACCACCGGGGTGTTTCTATTGATTTCCACCCCGGACCACATGACCTCGAACCCTGCCGCCAGTGACAGGTTGTCCAGAAGTTTGACGGAGGCCACCGGGTTCAAGTTGTAGGTTTGCAAGGACGAGTAGGTGCTGAGGTATCTGCCGGGCCAGGTGGACGGCCATTGGCTTCCCAGACCGAAAGGGCTGAAATAGCCGATACCCAATGATAGCCGCGGGTTCACCGGGAGGACAAAATAAGCCGACAGGGTCCCGAGTATCTGTTGCCTGGTTTCCGAGGACAGCCCGCCTCCGTGAAATTCCCGGTCGGGGTCATAAAGAAACCCACTCGTATAAAACTGGGCCCGTTGCATCTGGTTCAGGCCGGCGGGATTGTAAAAAATGGCCGAGGGGTCGTCAGCTTCCGCCACAAAGGCGTTCCCCTGAGCCATGCCCGCGGTCCCTTGGTTCACCAGGGCAAAACCCGCTCCCCGGGCTGCCGGCGTGGCGCATAACAGGAAAATCACGGCCACCAGCAAGACCAGCCCTGACGAAAAAAACCAAAAATTCCCCGCCGGGTAATCCGCGATATATAAGCTTTGCACTTTTCTTAAATTTCTTTGGAAATGATTACGTTGACCTGCATCTTGGCTCGGTCGGCGGCCCCCCTGTTCGCAAGCGCTGAAAGCCAGAGAGTTCTTCCGGTATGACTTAGGGTTCATCATCCGTCCCCCCAGGTGGTGGATGAATTTTAGAGGTATTTTTCCGGATAAAGCAATTGGGATTAGTTTGCCCTTTCGTTGATGCTAAGCCCATAGCCTGCTGGATTGTTCAAGCTAAGTAAATCGGGAATTCCCTAATTCTTTAGGGGGAATTCCCTAATTATTAACATCCGACGGGCCTATCCGGCTTTCACCGATAACGAGCATCTAGGACCCCATGAAATTGTCTATTATTCCCCTTATATCTTATAGTTAGGCTTAACTCAGCCAATTCTTGCGCATAATGCGCGATTTTTCCGGAGAAATCAATTCTTTTTTCATTTTTTGTTTTATCGATTATTTAAAGCCTGCTAAAATCTATCCTGGAATATCTAATCCCATGGTCTCTTCTTTCTTTAGGGCTCGGGGGGGTTCATCAGCAAGCTGCTATGCCCTCCCTGGGAGAAGCCTCCTCTCTGGTGGGGAAGGACCAGATGGCCATGGTCGCCATCATCCCCGAAAAAATCCTCAGGGGCGAATCATGCTGCTAATCCTGGGACTCGTAATAATTTATTTGACAGAAAAATCATATTTCCTGCGATTTTTAGTTTGCCTCTCCCTTGATAGCTTACCAGGAATAAGCTTCCTTCCTTTCCCAGGCGCTGCCTGGATACCGCAAGGAAGATACAGACTACCCAACTCTGATTCAAATCCGTCTCCCCCCCGGTTTTCTGAGCTCCATGATGGCGCGGGGACGGGTTTATGGAAAAGGAGTCACCGATGAAGACAGTGTCAGAGAAGATCCGGGAGTTGTCGGAGCGGGAAGCCGAGGTGAAGGCCATGGGTGGCGCCGCGGCGGTGGCCAGGCAGCACGCCGCGGGCAAGCTCGGCGCCCGGGAGCGCCTGGAGCTTTTTTTTGACCCTGGGAGCTTCCAGGAAACCGACCTGTTCGTCACCCATCGCTGTGTCAACTTCGGGATGGAGAAAGTGGAGATCCCGGCGGACGGGGTGATCACCGGTTTCGGCAAGGTGGAGGGCCGGGTGGTCTTTGCCTTTTCCCAGGACTTCACCTCCCGGGCCGGTTCCCTGGGGGAGATGCACGCCAAGAAGATTTGCAAGGTGATGGACCTGGCCCTGAAGGCCGGGGCGCCACTGGTGGGGTTGAACGACTCGGGGGGGGCCCGCATTCAGGAGGGGGTGGACTCTTTGAGCGGCTATGGCCAGATCTTCTATAGGAACGCCATCGCCAGCGGGGTGATCCCCCAGATCTCGGCGATCATGGGACCCACCGCCGGGGGGGCAGTCTACTCCCCGGCCATGACCGACTTCATCTTCATGGTGAAGAAGACCTCCTACATGTTCATCACCGGGCCGGAAGTCATCAAGGGTGTCACCGGTGAGGAGATCAGCTTCGAGGAGCTGGGTGGGGCGATGGCCCACAATGTCAAGAGCGGGGTGGCCCAGTTTGCCTGCGAGGACGACGCCGATTGCCTGCGGCAGATTAGAAAACTGCTCTCTTTTCTCCCGAGCAACAACCTGGAGGACCCGCCCCTGGCTGCCGGTAATGATCCGGCAGGCCGGGAGGAGCCGGCCCTGGACGCCATCGTCCCCGACGACCCCCGGCTCTCCTATGATATGTGCGAAGTCATCCGGGCCGTGGTGGACGAGGGTGACTTCTTCGAGCCGCAGCATCACTTCGCCCAGAACCTCATCACCGCCTTTGCCCGGCTGGGGGGGAGGCCTGTGGGGATCATCGCCAATCAGCCGAAGGTCTTGGCGGGCTGCCTGGACGTGGACGCGGCGGACAAGGCCTGCCGCTTCATCCGTTTTTGCGATGCCTTCAACCTGCCGCTGTTGACCATTGCCGACGTGCCGGGGTATCTGCCGGGCAGCGACCAGGAGTGGCGGGGTATCATCCGCCACGGAGCCAAGCTGTTGTGGTGCTACTCCGAGGCCACGGTGCCCAAGCTCACCCTGATTACCCGCAAGGCCTACGGGGGCTCTTATCTGGCCATGTGCTCCCGGGACCTGGGGGCGGACCTGGTGCTGGCCTGGCCCACCGCCGAGATCGCGGTGATGGGGGCGGCGGGGGCGGCCAACGTCATCTTCCGCAAGGAGATCCTGGCGGCCCCGAACCCCGCAGCCAAGCGCCAGGAGATCATCGAGAGCTATGAGAACCTGCTCTACAATCCTTACATCGCCGCCTCCCGGGGCTTTGTCGACCAGGTGATTGCACCCCGGGAGACCCGGCCGCGCCTCCTGGCCGCCCTGGAGGCCTTGGCCGGCAAGCGGGAAGTGCTGCCGCCCAAGAAACACGGGAACATCCCGGTGTAGGGAGCAGTGGTGCATAAACGAGAATCGAGTTTAGCTTTGTTTAAGGTTTTTAGCTGTTAGCTGACAGCATAATGAGGAGAGGACAAGGTGAGTGCCATCAAACCCCAGATCCTGGCGGCCATCAGCGGGGCCCTGGCGGCCTACCTGGCCGAGGAGGAGCCCCCCGCCACCATGACCAAGGCCGCGGCGGCGGGGCCGCCGCTCAACCTCTGGGGCCTGGCGGCCCGCAGCCAGGCCATGCAACTTAGACTGCTGATGCAGCGCCGCAGCCTGAGATAAAGTGAGCAGTAGATTCGGCTGGGACTATCTTAAACTGTATTACTGTTCACCGCTCACTGCTCACTAAGCTGACGACAAAGGAGTCACCCATGGCAGGAAAAAATCCCATCAAGTTCACGGATACCACTTTCCGGGATGGACACCAGTCGCTGCTGGCCACCCGGATGCGCACCGAGGACATCGTGCCCTTCATGGAACGCATGGACCAGCAGGGCTACTTTGCCCTGGAGGTCTGGGGCGGCGCCACCTTCGACACCACCCACCGCTTCCTGGGGGACGATCCCTGGGAGCGCATCCGCAGCATCAAGTCCATCCTGAAGAAGACCCCCACCATGATGCTGCTCCGGGGCCAGAACCTGGTGGGCTATCGCAACTACGCCGACGACCTGGCCTACCGCTTCGTGCGTTATGCCGCCGAGGCCGGGGTGGATATCTTCCGGGTCTTCGACGCCCTTAACGACATGCGCAACTGGGAGGTCTCGGTCAAGGCCCTGATGGACGCCAAGAAGGAAGGGCTGATGGCCCACTTCCAGGCGGCGGTGTGCTACAGCCTGACGCAGCGGCGTCTGGGCGGTCCCATCTTCAACCTGAAATACTACCTGGACTTCGCCAAACGAGCCGAAGGGATGGGGGCCGACTCCTTCTGCCTCAAGGACATGGCCGGCATGGTCTCCCCCAACGACGCCTACCAGATAATCAAGGCGCTCAAGGAGACCCTCAAGATCCCGGTGGAGTTCCATACTCACTACACCAGCGGTCAGGGCTCCATGAGCTACCTGAAGGCCATCGAGGCAGGGGTGGACGTGGTGGACACCTGCCTGTCGCCCTTTGCCCTGAGGACCTCCCAGCCGGCCATCGAGCCGCTGCTGGTGTCGGTGGAGCAGACGGAGCGCGAGACGGACATGGACCTGGCCCGGCTCATCGAGATCGGCCAGGACCTGGAGAAGGTCGCGGTGAAATACCGGGATCTCTTAGACACTTCCAAGATGGCCCAGATCGACACCGGGGTGCTGCTGCACCAGATTCCCGGGGGCATGTACTCCAACCTGGTGAACCAGCTGAAGGAGGCCAAGGCCCTGGACCGCATCCAGGAGGTGCTGGCGGAATTGCCCCGGACCCGTAAGGAGCTGGGCTCCCCGCCGCTGGTGACCCCCACCAGCCAGATCGTGGGCATCCAGGCGGTGATGAACGTCCTCTTCGGGCGCTATAAGATGGTGCCGGCGGAGGTGAAGGGAGTGGCTTACGGGCTCTACGGCAAGACCCCGGCCCCCATGGACCCGGAGGTGCAGAAGATTATCCTCAAGGGCTACGAGCGGGGGGAGACCCCTATCACCGTGCGGCCCGGGGAGATCCTGGAGCCGGAGTGGGACAAGGCGGTGGAGGCCACCAAGGGCCTGGCCAAGAACGACGGGGACGTGCTGATCTACGCCCTCTATCCCACCACCGGCCAGCGCTTCCTGAAATGGAAGTACGGGCTGGAGGAGGTGCCGGAGGAGGTGAAGGGCAAGACCCTGGAGCAGCTCAAGCTGGAAAACGAGGTCTATAGCACCATCAAGCAGAAGAAGCTGTTCGCCAAGGTGAAGGAGCTGCTGGAGAACCTGGAGAAGGCGTCCCCGGCCAAGGGAGCGGGTCTGAGGACCTTCAACGTCTTTGTGGATGGCCAGTATTACGAGGTGGAGGTGGAGGCGCTCGGCGGGACCCCGGTGCTCACCGGGGTGACCCCCAAGGCCGCGGCTGTGGGCACAGGCGTCTCGCCGGTGGCCACTCCGGCTCCGGCCCGGGTGTCCAAAGAGGCGGCGGCCTCCCTGGAGACCCTGGCCGCGGGGGAGGTGCCCCTCAGGGCCCCCATGCCGGGGATGATCATCAGCTACAGCGTCCAGGTGGGGGACAGGGTGGCCATCGGCGACCTGGTCTGCGTTCTGGAGGCCATGAAGATGCAGAACTCCCTGCCGGCCCCAGCCGCCGGGGTGGTCAAGGCCATCAACTTCGAGCCCGGCGCCTCGGTGGCCAAGGACGCCGTCATCCTGGTCATCGGCAAATAAAGCAAGGAGCGGGTAAGGGCCAGCAGCCTTTACCCGCTTTCTGAGGAGACAGCGGTGATCAAAGTATTGTTGGAGAGAAGCATTAAAGGCAAGCATGTCAAGGAAATTACCCGACTCCTGAGGATGTTGCGGATCTTGGCCATGCAGCAGCCGGGATATATCAGCGGGGAGACCCTCCACGAGGTTGACGCTCCCAATAATTACCTGGTGATCAGCGCCTGGTACTCCCTGGAGCAATGGCAGGCCTGGCTTTCAAGTCGAGAGCGTCAGAAACTCCAGGCCGAGCTCGACGGTTACATGGAGGCCCCCACCCAGATCCGAGTCTATACCTATTAACCGGTTGGCTTCCCTGGAGAGGCCCAGCCGCATCCGGGTCTTTGCCTGATGAGGTAACATCGACCGGGCTCAGCTCATATCCGAAATAACGCCTTTGGTGTCTGAACCAGGCAGATCGTCAAAAGGAGGAATCTTTCATGGCTCGCCCGAAGATAACCATAGTGGGGGCCGGTAACGTCGGGGCCACCTGCGCCCACTGGGCCGCGGCCCGGGAGTTGGCCGACGTGGTGTTGGTGGACGTAGTGGCGGGCATGCCCCAGGGCAAGGCCCTGGACCTGATGCAGGCCCGGCCCATCTTCGGCTTCAACGCCGAGGTGGTGGGAGCCAACGACTACCAGGCCACCAAGGGCTCCCAGGTGGTGATCATCACCGCCGGTATCCCGCGCAAGCCGGGCATGAGTCGCGAGGATCTCATCAATACTAACAAGGGGGTCGTGGCCGGGGTGACCCGGGAAGTGGCGGCCAGGTCCCCTAACGCCTTTCTGATCATCGTCAGCAACCCCCTGGACGCCATGTGTTATGTGGCCCGGAAGGTCAGCGGCTTACCGAGCCGGCGGGTCATGGGTATGGCGGGCATCCTGGATACCGCTCGCTTTCGCTCTTTCATCGCCATGGAGCTTAAGGTGGCGGTGGAGGAGATTCAGGCCATGGTCCTCGGGGGCCACGGCGATGACATGGTGCCGGTGGTGAGCGCCACCAACGTCTCCGGGGTACCGCTCACCAGTCTGCTGTCCAAAAAGCGGATTGCCGCCCTGGTGGCCCGTACCCGCCAGGGGGGTGGCGAGATCGTGGCCCTGCTGAAGACCGGCTCCGCCTTTTATGCCCCGGCGGCGGCGGCGGTGCAGATGGCTGAGGCCATCCTGAAAGACCAGCGGCGGCTAGTGCCGGTGTCGGCCTATCTCAGCGGGGAATACGGCCTCAATGACCTCTACTTCGGGGTGCCGGTCATCCTGGGAGCCCGGGGCATCGAGAAGATCATCACCCTGAAGCTGAGCCGGGAAGAAGAGACCATGCTTCATAAATCGGCGGCGGCGGTGGCCAGGACCCGGGATGACCTGAAGCTGTGAGCGGCGGCCAGGGAGAAAGGGCTGGCACCAGAGTCCTCTGGGAAAAATTTCAGGGCCAAGACTTAAGCACCATAAGTGAGAAGAAAATGCATTGGTTCTTCCGCACATTCTCCACCTCGGTGGGCAAGAAACAGTTCCAGGCCGTCACTGGCCTGCTGTTTCTGCTGTTTCTGGCGACCCATCTGTTGGGCAACTTGAGCATCTATGGAGGAAGGGCCGCCTTCGTTGCCTACGCCCAACACCTGCACGCCTTGGGAAAACTGCTGCTGGCGGCGGAAGTGCTGCTGGCGGCGGCTTTAATCATTCATGTGAGTCTGGGGCTAATCCTGTTCTTCGAGAATCGCGGCGCCCGGCCGGTCAGGTACATCATGGATAAGAACGGCGGCGGCCGTACTTTCAGCTCGCAAACCATGCCCTATACCGGCCTGCTGATCCTGGGCTTCATCGGGGTCCACCTGAGCAATTTCTCCCACCATCTGGTGGATCAAACCAACCGGACCATCTTTCAAATTACCGTCGAAGTCTTCTCCCACAAGGGATATCTGGCATTTTACCTGTTCTCCATGGTCATCGTCGCCCTTCATGTCCGGCACGGTCTCTGGAGCGCCTTTCAAACGGTGGGGGCCAACCATCCCAAGTACATGC
>JBEKDQ010000010.1:0-21601 GCA_050014275.1 Desulfobaccales bacterium
CCACCTATTCTTCACAACTTTTCAAGACAGTCGCTCATGAGCCTTCAGCTCACCCGTAAATCATGAAAATGTAGCGCCGCCGCCCCCGGCGGCGCGGGAACCGGCTACCAGAGAGTGGATATCCCAAATACGCGGGAACTTTTCGAAGCAGCAGCTTGGGAACCAGAAAAAAACCTACCTCCACCGCTCAGGTAAAGCTGTTTCAATGGATAGTCAATTGCGGAACAGACCACCAGGTTGTTGGCCACTTAAGGGTTTGGGCAGGCTCTTTAACGGAGGTTCTTAGAGAGCCTCCGGGAGTTCATCTCCTCCTGGCCATTGGGGGGGCAATAACCCGAAGCTTACCAGGACTTTTGGAGTGTTGCTATCCGGCGCGAACCTAAGCTAATCATCTTCCTTCTAAGCCAGGGGGTGAAATATGCTCAGACCTGAAGTATACATTACCCGACTCATTCCCCACGAAGGCCTCGACCTGCTCAAAGAAACCTGTGAGGTTGAGATCAATCCCGAGGACAGGCCGCTTTCCCGCGAGGAATTACTCGCCAAGGTTAAAGACAAACAAGGGGTAATCGGCATGCTGACGGACCGCATCGACGCCGAGTTCTTCGAAGCCGCCACGGCCCTCCGGGGCTATGCCAACTTTGCCGTAGGCTTTGACAATATCGACGTTGCCGAGGCCACGAGACGAAAGATTCCCGTCTCTAATACCCCAGGGGTCCTCACGAACGCGACGGCTGAATTGGCTTGGGCTCTTCTCTTTGCTGTAGCCAGACGCATCGTGGAGACGGATCAAATCCTGCGTTCAGGAACCTGGCCCGGCGGGGGCCCTCTCCAGTTCCTTGGCGCAGATGTGACCGGGAAAACCCTGGGGATCATCGGCAGCGGACGCATCGGCACCGCCATGGGCCTTATGTCCAAAGGCTTTCAGATGCCGGTACTCTATACCAATGCCTCCGGTAAAGAAAACGAGACTCTGAACGCGGAACTCGGGGCACAGAGGGTTTCTCTGGAAAAGCTTCTGGTGAAGTCGGATTTCATCAGCATCCATTCTCCGCTCACCCCCGCCACCCGGCACCTATTCAAGGCCGAGACCTTTGAGAGGATGAAGCCTGCCGCGATTCTGATCAATACCGCCAGAGGACCTATCATCAAGGAGGATGACCTGGTGGCCGCCTTGCGCTCGCGGACCATCGCCGGCGCCGGCCTGGATGTATACGAGTTCGAGCCCAAAATGGCGGAGGGGCTGGCCGACCTTGACAACGCCGTGGTGGTCCCTCATATTGGTTCAGCCACCAGCAGCAGTCGCGCCGCGATGTCCCTGCTGGCAGCCAGGAACCTCCTGGCCATGCTACAGGGCGGGAAGCCGGAATCTTGCCTTAATCCTGAAATCTGCGCCTAGAATATATTGTCCTGAGATTATGCCGCAAGAATTGCCTGAAAAAAGCATAACAATATGATATAAGTAGTAATAATAAGCATTTTCCGGGGGTCTAAGCTGCTCATCAATGGTGAAAGCCGGAAAGAGGTGGTTCCGCCGGATTTTAACAGTAAATATTAAAATGATAAAACTGCAATCCAATAAAGAAGTTAAATTTATCAGGCACATTAATAGGGGTCCTGGTAAGGTCATTAGTCAAGAATCAGAAAATATTACTATTCATTTCGTTAAGCCGAACGGAATCTTTGAAGATTCAATTGTTAATTACCAATTAACTGATTGGAAAATAAAGATAATCCCAGATAATAGTCTTGGTGCCTTATTTATAATTAACCCAGGCAATATTTTATCATTAATTGATAATCATGATCCATTGGTTATTGAATTACTACTAAAAGAATCAACTGGTACAAGTTCTCTTGCTGATATTAAGACAGTATTTCAACCTCTGCTTTCTCAGCGAAAGACTGAATGGAAAATATGGTGGAAAAAAACAGCTCAGCGCATTAAGACGTATAAAAATATTAAATATAATGCAAAGCTCAAGGAATATTTTATAACTGAACAATCTCTTGACACAGACAATTTAGATAAATTTATTTTATCTGTATTGCAATCCTCTGATATTTTTGAATTGGCCAATCTGTCTCAAATCATCATAAAACGCCTTCCGGAATTAAAAGAATTATCTATTGGCATAACCAATAATTTATGGAATCATCTTTTAAAAGCCCTTAATATAAATTCCCCCGAAGGGAGATGGGCAACGGGATTACTTGCCTTAGGTGAGGTATTGTCAACTATTCTTGGATTGAAAAAAATATGGATCAACGTGCTCAGAGAGTGGGTAGGAGAAACTGAAGTTAATTTGCTTGGGATTAGGGATGCTGATGTTAGAGTTTTTGCTCTAAAAGCTGTCAACAGAATTACGTGGAATCAAAAACTTAAAACACTTTCAACTTACATCATCAATGAAGAATCGGGAGAGAAAAATCGTAAATTTGCTGTAAATTTATTGTGGTCAACATGCAAAAATAATTCCCAAGACTTTTTTTATTCGTTAATTGATGGCGTAAGAACTTCTGAGGTAGGTTCTAAAGTTAATTTAGAACATATTGAACCACGGGCAAAAAGAATATTAACTTCAATCATAGAATTGCTAAATAATATTAAGCTAAATGATAGCATTGAATTGTTTTGTCAGGGCAGTATTAGACTCTTAACAACTATTTTCCTAAATTCTTTTAACCCACCACTTGATTATGGTCCGACAGAAGCAATTTTGAATATTTGGGCAGATTGGAAGAAGAAAGTGGATAATATATTATTGCATGACAATAGATATATATCATGGAATAGTCTAATCTACCTCTTTAGACTTTCATCAAATGCTGCATTAGTAAAATATTTGAGAGAATACAAACAGTTCGATATATGGATTGAAGCGATTTTTAACAATTTGTTATATTTAGCTAATAAAAACAACTTCGAACAAGCCGATGTAATGTTTCAAACGCTTACATATTTGATCAGTCTTGATGATGTAAAAAATAGAATAAAAATAGTTCTACAGGAAGGAAATTTTAAAGGAAGGGAGGCCCAGGAATGGGCATTATCAATTTCAATTGGAGAGGAATCCATTGCAAAGATATCTAAAGAAGGCTTCTCCGGTAATATTCCTTCCGTTAAAGAACAAGAATTAATAAGAGAATTAGCCAATCTATGTGTCTTAACTAAAATAAGAGAAGGATTAATATCAAAGGCTATTGACAAATTCAAAGAATTAAGCCGATTTTATGAACCTATGCATTTGCAAATGGGTAATGATCTTGATAGTTTTATGCAAATACTTAATATTAGAATAAAGGAGATAATGGAACTGACGAGTATGGAATTTTTTGGCAAGAATGGTGCTATCGAACAATATAATCCATCAAGACATCATCTTATCGAAAATGGACCATATTCTCCAAAGTTTGTTGAGATTATCAGTATCGGTATTTTAAAAAAACAAAAAGAAGGTCCGCCCCTGATTTTACAGAAGGCAATAGTAAAAACGTTAAATGGAGCTAACTTATGAAATGCCCATTTGTAGAGCGAGCGTGTCTTGAAAGAGAATGTATTGGGTGGGCAAATGGCAGATGTTTTGTGGAATCCCTTAATTTAAAAATTGATACAATATGTAATTTAATATCCAAGGTAGCCTTAGAAGTTGACCTTCCGAATAAAACTCTTCATTTAAATCAGGGGGGAGAGCATATAGATCTAAAGTCAGGTTCGGAGGAGGAGTTAATTTCTACAATTGAACAAGTAGAAGAGAAAAAAGTTCAACCTCATGAATGGGAGCAAATCAAAATTCCTGAAGATGCTGCGGATGCTATTTTAGCTGTTGATTTTGGAACTTCATTAAGTAAAGTAGCAATTAAAACGATGGGAGAGCAGGAGTCGCATCCAATACCAATAGGGAAAATTGCCAAAAATATTTTATTTAAAGATAATTTAATTGATTCAACCGAAGAGGGGAAGGACTTTGTTGAAGATTCCTTTATATTTATAGATGACGATAAAAAAATATTTTGCGGAACTTTGGCGCGTCATAAATTTCTTAAATCTTCCGGAATAATCAAACCTATTTTAAATTTAAAAAAATTTCTTATTTCAGGTGGAGTTGATCACGGAATTGATAGCCATCATTTCCCAGAAGGTGTTAGCCTTACAATAAAAGAGGTCCTTGGAACTTACTTGGCTTATCTTTTTCATTTGGGAAGACAATCAATTGGGGCGGATGTAAAAATTAATATAAACATTGAAGGCATATTGCGAAATTTTTCTATACCTGTTTGGGAGGATAAAGAATATCGGCAAAAGGTGATACAGCTAATGAAAGATGCTATAGCAAATGCTTATTGCATTGAACATTGGTTCAAAGAAGATTTAATAAAAGGGGTGCAAATATCAATTTTAAAGCAAGCCTTTGAGGAAGCCCAAAAATACCAACAACAGGCAAAAAAGCTGTTTAATGTTGAGGTTACAGAACCTGTTGCGGCTGCTTTTAGCCTTATTAAGGGAATACCTGTGGTTCCCGGGAGACCATATAATCTGTATGTAATCGATATAGGTGCAGGATCCGCAGATTTTGCTCTTTTAACTATTACTGAATCTACAAACTTTCTTCATAAGCAAGGATTCGCAGACAAGGGGGTTAGCGCATGGGATAATGGACTAAGATACCTTTTACAGAGTAAAGTTAAAGAAAAGTACGGGTTACCAGAACATGATCCAGATTATATAATATTCTGTCGCAATTTAGATATTAGTTTGATGCGGGAAAAAGAAAAAGTGATTGCTTCTGGGGATGGTTATCCGATAAATGTTTGGCCAGCTTCCACTAATCTTGTAATGATTACAAGAGATGAACTGGATAATACTGAACCAGTAAAAGAAACATTGAACGAGATTAGGAAACAATTTATTGAATTTATTAAACAAACTATTAATATTTTAGGTAGCAAGGCCCCGTCACAAGAAGATCCATCAAATGCTGGATTTTATATTACGGGAGGGGGTAGTTTTATACCATCTATTGTAAATTGTATTAAGGAATGTACAGGTATAATTGGACCATCTTTCCCAAGCAGAGTTATAGTTGGATTCATTCCACCTGAATACGCCTCCAATGATTCAATCGCCACAGATTATCCTATGTTGGCTGTGTCCTTAGGAGCAACTGAACCAATGTATCCTCCAGAGAAACCAATGCCGCCTCTCACGGTTGATCCGGGTGAACATGAGATAGGCAAGTTTCGGATTAAAGGGGTTTGATCATTTGCTGTTAGATGGCAATTTAACCTTAGGCCTAAATTTTAGGGCGAAAAATCCCTAATTGTTCAACTGACCAGCAGGCAAATCAAATCCATCACGTTGGTTCGGGTCGGCCCGGTCTTGAACAACTGGCCCAACTGATCGAAGAAGTTATAAGAATCGTTATTCAGAAGGTACTCAAGCGGATTAATCCCCTTCTGCAAGGCCTCTTTACAGGTATCTCCATCGGTAAAGGCCCCGGCGGCATCGGTAGGCCCATCGGTGCCATCCGTGCCGGCACTGAGGAGGACGATTCCCGGCCAGTCCTCCAGGGCAATGGCTGCGGCCAGGGCCAGTTCCTGATTCCGGCCCCCTTTTCCCATGCCCCGGATCGTCACGGTGGTTTCCCCTCCGGCCAGGATACAGGCAGGCGGGGAGATGGGATTGCCGGACACGACCATCTCTTTACCAATACCCGCCAAGGCAAGCGCGATTTCCCGGGCCTCTCCCTGAATGAAGGAAGAGAGGATCAGAGGCTTGTAGCCAAGCGCCCTGGCCTCGGCGGCTGCGGCGAGAAGGGCGGCGCGATTGCTCCCCACTACCAGGTTCTGAACTTTTGCAAACACGATGTCGCCGGCTTTGGGCGTGTCCTCGATCAGACCTTGCGCCCCTTTCTTAAGCAGGTCGAGCACCGGCTCCGGTAGGCTTTGTATCAATCCGTAACGCTCCACAATTTTTAGACAATGGGCAAACGTGCTCGGGTCGGGAACTGTGGGGCCGGAGGCGATCACATCCAGCGGATCGCCGATCACATCAGACAAAAACAGCGAAACCACCGTGGCCGGGTAGGCTGTTTTGGCGAATTGGCCCCCTTTGCCGGCAGACAGGTGCTTTCTGATGGCATTGAGTTCATTGATGGTGGCCCCGCATCCGAATAAGAGCTGGGTAGTTTTCTGTTTTTCGCTTAACGACAGGGGAGGAAGGAGCGTCGGAGTAAGGGCGCTGCCACCGCCAGAGAAGGCGCACAAGATCAGATCTTCCTCTGTGCACTCCCTCAACCGGTCCAGAATGAAGCTCGCGGCCTCGAGCCCGGCCTGGTCTGGCATGGGATGGCCGGCTTCCACAACCCGAATCTTTTTCAGGGGGAGACCGTGGCCGTATTTGACAATGATCCAACCGGAGGTGAGCCGGCCGCCCAAAATTTCCTCCAGGGCTTTAGCCATGGGCGCGGTACCCTTCCCAGCCCCAGTGACTATAATTCTCCTGAAGCCCTCCAGAGGATACGATCGTTCTCCTACCCGGAGCCGATTGCCAATCCGTTCAACGTGGCGCCTGACCGCTTCCTCTGGGTCAACGGCCTTAAGCCCGGCCATAAAGATGGCTTCAAGTGCTTTCCTGGTATTTTGATCCATGCTCACCCAACCTTGAAGCACATCGTGCAGATGGAGGTTTTTTTTAGAAGCGCCCGACGGGATTCCTTTCGGGCCCGGATGTCCGGAGATACAAGAGGCCGTATGCTTGGGGGGCGGTTTTGGTGGTAGTCGCCAGATCCAAGGTCCCCCTCCCCGTTGCCGATGCCGCCGCGGCCGGAAAGCTCTGAGAACAAGGCGCTGGTTAAAAAACCACCGGTATAGCCGTAATGCAAGTCCTTGAGGTAGCCGATGATGTAAGGACCGACAAATCCGCCGAGATTCCCGATGGAGTTTACCACTGCAATGCCTCCGGCGGCGGCCATGCCGCTGAGACGCACCGAAGGCAGTGGCCAGAAGGTGGGCATGGCGCAAAAAACACCCACCGCGACCAGTACGAAGCCCAATGTGGCCAGGGCCTTGGTTGACCGCCGGAGTGAATTTCCCGGCAAAGCCCTTGTTGGCAGTAGCGGCTGCCAGGGCAAAACCCAGGGCGCCACGATCACTTCGGGCGTTGGATTTCTCTTGGTGCGAAAGATCGATGACCGTTTTAAAATCATCGCCCCCATGAGGAGCAGGTATGCCAAAATTTTTGAAAGAATTCCCTCTTTCAGCGAAATTTGTGCTATCATGCCTTCCACGAAACAATTTGGCTAAAAATTTGGCTAAAAAAGAGGAAACTTGTCGGGATTTAACTTGGTTAGAGGGCTCTAAAACCCATTTTTTCGACTGCGGGGCCAAGGCCGCCGCATAATCTTAGCTATAGCTAAAGGATTCCGGACTGTCCTGGAGGTTAGCTCGTTCGAAAGACGCTATGATCATTAATATTTTGGGAATCAATAAACTAAATAAGAATTATACCGAATTATTCCGCAAAATCCTCTTGTCGCCGGCCTCAATTCCCGGAGCCTTTCCATCCGGGCGGCGTTGACCGGGAGATACACCATGGGTATTCCTTTTGATCATCCCTCCCTGGATCAAATAGTGTCACAGGCCCGCGACTATTTTTTCCATCACGTGCTCTCCTGGGCCATGGTCGCCCAAATTGCCGTCGCGAGCTGCGCTCTCCTGCTGGCGTATAAAATGACCAGGGTTATCCGCGCCTGGTTCACCCGCCAACAGGCGAAATGTTCTCCACACCAGGATTTCTGCCGCGAGCTGGCCACCTTGACAACTTTTTCAAAAGTTATCGGTCCCTCGCTTGCTTTTTTTTTCTTATGGATTTCCTATCGGATCGCCGAACACTTCCACTGGCCCCGGGATGGCTTGTACACCATCGCCATTTGCATGATTGCCCTGGCCTTTGTGCAGTTTTTTACCGACCTCATGAAGAACCGATTCTGGGCCAGAATCCTGACGATAATCATCTGGTTTTATGCTGCCCTCTATATCTTCCATATCATAGACCCCTGGCTAAATCTGTTGCAACATATCAACTTCGATATCGGCAAAATACACATTTCTCTTTTCACTATCTCCCGTGCCGTCGTAATTGTATTGGTACTTTATCGGCTGTCAAGAAATCTCTCGCTGATTTTGCGTTTCTGGCTGACCGCGGAATCAGGCCTGACCCCTGCAGTCCAAATCTTGATGTACAAGCTAGCGGTCATTTTTCTCTTGTGCGCCTCGGTGGTCATAGTCTTGCAATACATGGGGCTTAGTCTCACCGTTTTCGCCCTGTTCAGCGGAGCTCTGGGATTGGGGCTCGGTTTCGGCCTTCAAAAAGTGTTTGCCAACCTGGTAAGTGGTTTCATCATCCTGGCGGACAAATCCATCAAGCCCGGTGATGTTATTCAAGTGGGGGATAAGTATGGCTGGATCAATTTTTTAGGGACCCGCTATATTTCAGTCATTACCCGGAATGGCACGGAGCACCTCATTCCCAATGAAAACCTCGTTACCAGCGAGGTAATTAATTGGTCCTATTCGAACAATCTCGTCCGGATCGATCTCCCGGTCGGCGTCTCCTATGTCTCTGACTTGGAAAAAGCCCGGGACCTGATCTTGGAAACCGCGGCGGCCTCTCCCCGTGTCTTAACGGATCCCAGGCCCGCCTGCCTCCTGGCTGGCTTCGGGGATAATACCATCAACCTCGAACTACGGGTGTGGCTCAACGACCCTCAAAATGGCATCGGTTCAGTGAAGAGCGATCTCCTTTGGGGTATCTGGCAGCGGTTCCGGGAGCATGGCATAGAATTACCTTTCCCCCAACGTGACCTGCACCTCAAATCCATCCCCGAATTAAGGATTTGGACTGGGCCAAAGGATTGAGCAGAGGAAAGCGGAGACTCCCATTCTTATTCCTCATAGGTTTTAAGAGAAAGTCTAAATCCGCCTTTATTTTTGGGCAATGTTGGTGTGCATGACCATCTCCTGGACATCCAGAGAAGGTAAGAGCGGAACGAGTTTGCCAAAGCCAGCCCCATATCTTGTCACCTTTTAAATCTTGAGTTCCAGCTTTGCCCGGATTCGAAAAATCATAGACTGGAAGTATGCCTGCTGCAATTACAGTTTCGGCCCGGACAGCGATGCAAAAGATCCGCAAAGATGCCCAGGATCGGTCTCGAGATTCCTTTCCTCATAAATTTACCGGGAAGGCTGGATTCCTCATTCTCTCCAGACATCCTCTCGTTCAAAATCGGAGACGCTTTCCCCGCTTCCCTCCTCTGTCATGTGAATCCAATGGTCAACCCGTTTTTCGCCATAAGTCTCGCGCCAGGCCGAGAGGATTTCCGCCAAAGGCACATCCGCATAGGTGCCGATATATTCCACGTATTCCATATAGCGCTGGTTCTCTCCATTGTAAGGTTGGAAAAGGGAATCTTCTCCCCCGTTGAATTCCAGTGGAGCTACCCGGTGCCGTTGGCACAGCTCCCGGTTGAAGGCCGGGGTGGCCTTGACCCACCTGCCCTCCAAAAATAGCTCTACGAATGCATGGTAAACGAAGATGTTGGCTCCCAAATATTCCAGGAGTTGCCGAGTGGCAAGGTGATTTTTGACATTGGCGAAGCCCAGGCGGCTGGGAATGGCATAGACCCGGGCCAGGGCGCATAGAAGCGCGGCCTTGGGAATGCAGAATTGCTTCCCCCGCTTGATGACCTGGCTGGCCTGGTAGTGCTGAGGCAGGTGGAACGGGGCGTAAGGGTCGTAACGGATGCCGTCTCGAACCGCCAGGTAAAGTTGCACCGCCACTGCTACGGGGTCGGTGGCCCCAGCGGCGGCCCGCCGGGCATATTCCTGCACCAAAGGATGGTTACTATCGATCATGGCCGTAGGAATCAAATAGGGCCGAAGATCTTCACAAAGATTTACTGACGACAATATGCCGCTCCTTTGTGATTCCGGAGATTAAAGGGCATAGTTAAGGGTAAAGCCCATTTGCCGGGGATTGAGTTCTTGGTGGCAGTGATCGCAGACCAGCACCGCGCAGAAGTCCCGGTCACAATCCCGATGGCGAAGTCTTAACGGCGGCTTGCCACCGGAAAGCCATTTGTCACCCCAACGCATCATGGCGATAAAGGCTCCATAAAAATCCTTCCCCTTTTCGGTAAGGCGATATTCGAACCGCTCCGGACTCTCCTGATAAAGCATCTTCACCAGTATTCCTTGCTCCGTCAGCTGTGACAGCCGATCCCTCAGGATATTGGTGGCAATCCCCAGTCGCGTGCGTAATTCCATATACCTGCGAATGCCAAAGAAGGTTTCCCGCAAGATCAGGAAAGTCCATTTATCCCCAAGAATGAGTAGCGTCCGCGCCACCGAGCAGGGGCGGCCGCGTTCCAGGCTATTCGGATCAGAGACCCGGCGAGATCATATCCGGTCTGCCTCCCTCGGGCTGCTTCCGGCTCCGGGACCGTCCCAGTAGTGCACCCGGCGAGGAAGAATCTCGATGCCGCAATGGGAGCAGACCACCAGAGGAGAGCAACTGATAGGTGCCGATCCTGGCAAGTTAACTGCTCAGATTATACAGGAAATTTCTGCTTTCTTCCTGGCTCATCATTATCAAGCAGTACTGGCCCAGGGTCCTTAATCTTCATTCGCAGTGAAGTATCTGGGTTCTGATGGGCAAGTATTTTGAAATTTGTGAAAAAACCGCTTTGTCCGGCTATTGGTTGACAAATTCATGGAAATTTGTGCTATCGTGTCCATTTCGAGATAATTTGGCATAAAGCAGGACACCTTAATCCTCTTTGTAGGGGAAATTTTGGGAGTCAGGGAGAGGTAAAAATAAACGTGCCTTCGGCAAAGATTTTTAATTGGTTTTTTCTCCAGAGCGGGAAGACCCCGGCAGTAGCCAATTTCAATTAAGCACTATTCCCAAGGTTTTTGGGGGCATTACCCGCCTCTGTTTAGAGCATGGAGTCGCTATTTATCCGCCAGTTGAAGTGGTAAAGTTACGGAAAAGGAAGAAGGGGCCGCTTCTTACGGAATCAAGACAATCTTCCCATAGGCCCTGGTTTCCATGATGTCGTGATGCGCCTGGGCGGCCTCAGCTAAGGGCAGCTCCCGGCCCACCACCGGGTGCAGGGTGCCGTTGGCCAGCCCGGCGCCCAGGGCGGCGTGCAGGCTCCGGGCCTCCTTCTCCGGGGCGCCAAAGTAGGACATCCCCAGGACGCTGGCCTCCCGGAAGATGGTGAAGCGGGGGTCAATGGTCACCGTACCCCGGCTGCCGATGACTACCACCCGTCCACCCACAGCCAGGACCTCCAGGTCGCGGCCCAAATTGACGTTGGCCAGCATCTCCAGGATGACATCCACGCCACGATTATCCGTAAGCCGCAGGACTTCCTGAAGATAGCCCTCCTGGCGATGGTCCAGGACATAATGCGCCCCTTGCTCTGAGGCCAGGTGCCGCCCTTCGTCTGTGCCTGCGGTGCCGATGACGGTCAGGCCCGCGGCCCGGGCCAACTGCGTGGCCGCCACCCCCACACCCCCGCTGGCCCCGTGGACCAGCACCACTTCCCCGGGCACAGCCTTGGCCCGCTGGAACAGGGCCCGGTAGGCCGCCGAATAGGGCACGTTCACCCCGGCCCCCTGGGCAAAGGTGACCTGGGCCGGCAAAGGGTGGACCTGGGACTCCAGGCACAGGGTTTTTTCGGCGTACGCGCCGCTCACGGTATTGGAGGTGTAGACCCGGTCGCCCGGGGCCACCGCTCTGACCCCCGGCCCCACCGCTTCAACCACCCCGGCGGCATCCATGCCCGGGGTGTAGGGCAAAGGTGGGGCCGGGGCGAAGGTGCCGGCCCGGATGTAGGTCTCCACCGGATTGACCCCGACCGCGTGGACCTTGACCAGGACCTGGCCCGGACCTACCTGGGGCTCCGGCACCTCTTCGAGGCGCATGACCTCGGGTTCGCCAAATTTGTGGACGCGAATGGCCTTCATGGTTTCCCCTTGGCAAAGATGAATTTCCAACGGTAAAGCTGTAATTCCATCGATATTAACATATTATACCGATGCAACTAAATCGCCTCCCCCTGCGAGGGGACGACACCGGGTGAGGGTTGGCTTCATCGGCCGTTCCATATCCCCCGTCACCCTGCCCTCTCCCCCCCAATGGGGGAGAGGGAAATAGTTTGTAAATTCCATGAATTGATTAGCTAATGGACATTCCTAAGTTCAAACAATCCTCTATTGCCTGCCTCATAGCAAAAATTTTGCCGGACGCTAATAATACAATGGCCTAGAGTTTAACTGCAAGATAGTATAATTTTTTCCATGCAATTTTGTTGCGGACATTACTGAGGGCGGATGGGAGGAGGAGGTAGAGCGTGATTGGCGGAATATTCGGAAAAAGACCTCCCGGACCCGTTAACCGATAGATACCTTTCCTTTTTTAAGAACTTTTCATGACTAATCCGGGCTAAAAGATCACATAATCTTCCAATTCGGCTTGCCGCCCCTTCTCTGTCAAGCGATGGGCGCAGCCCCCGCAGATGAACTTGGGATCGGGGTTGAACCATTTGATTATCGGCTTGGTCTTGAACATATACAGGATCTTGCTGGGCATCCCTGAGCCCATCAGATCGGAGGCCACTTCAATCACCCGCCAGCCCACTATCTCCATGAGGATCGGAACATTGGTGTAAACCGTTAATTGTTCCACTTTGGTGATAAATATGGGCGTACTGGCTTCTTTTTGGCAGATGCGACATTGAAAAGAGACCTTTTCCCCCCAGAAAATGTTGTAATAGCCGTCTCTGGGCAGGTGCCGCCCCTTGAACCAATTAATGGCCCCTTCCAGAGAAGGGGCGAAATGGAGCTTGGGAGGGTTCTCATTCAACAGGTAGAACCGCCCGAATTGCAGATCCTTGGGCTTGGTGACCGCTTGAAACAATTCTTCGGAATACATCTCCTGACCATGTTTTCTTACCCGGACCTTATACCTGGTCAGATCGGTGCACAACCGGTTCTCCACTACCTCATACTGAGGCTCGGCACCCCTCCCGCCTCCGAATATTTTTTTAAAAAATTCCATGATACTACCCCTCGCCAAGCGCTCCCAGTCCAGGACAGACATGGCCCCGCCAAATATAACTAGTTGTATTTATTAATTATACCCCTTAATTAGACAAACGCAATTTCTATGCTACTGAAAAACTTTCTATCCCTTTCCCTCCGTAATGCGGCGCCAAGTTTCCCGGCCAGGTTTCTTCATGGCGCCATTATTAATACTTTATTTGGTTTTGACAAACAAATTCCAGGGTGGGCAGATCGGCTTTTCCTTGGCGCCGCATCTCTTTCCCCCTTCGTTACCCTTCCCGAGCCAGGTTCAGGGCGCCGCCCACCGCCACCAGGCGGCGTTGCCGGGGCGAAAGGTCCAGCCGCAGCCAAATTTCCCGGCGGTCCAGCTTCAAGGGCAGCCTTTCGGCCCCCTCCAGCAACAACCGGCGCACCTGCGGCAGTTCCAGGGTCTCACCCGGATTAAGCAAATCGTAGTCTCCGGGATTCTCAAAGGTCAAAGGCAGGATGCCGAAGTTGATAAGATTGGCTAGATGGATGCGGGCAAAGCTCTTCACCAACTTGACCCGCACTCCCAGGTACCTGGGGGCCAGGGCGGCGATCTCCCGGGAAGAGCCCTGGCCATAGTTTTCCCCGCCGACGATGGCCCCTTCACCCCGGCCTTGGACCCGTCGGGAGAAATCCGGATCCAGGCGGGCAAAGGTAAACTGGCTAATGGCCGGCAGATTGCTGCGCAGAGGCAGGATCTGGCTGCCTCCTGGCAGGATGTCGTCGGTAGTGACGTTATCGCCCACCTTCAGCCACACCTCCCCTCGCCAGGTCTCCGCCAAGGGCGACAGTTGCGGGAAAGGCACGATGTTGGGGCCGCGCACCACCTCCACCGGGGTGCCGGCAGGAGGTGGCGCCAACAGTGAACGTCCGTTCACCAGGTAATAGCGGGGAAAGGGAACCCGGGGCGCCTCCCCCAGGCTCCGGGGGTCCCGCAGTTCCCCGTAAATAGCTGCGGCCACCGCGGTCTCAGGGCTGGCCAGGTAGACCTGATCATCTTTGGTGCCGCTGCGCCCCGGGAAATTCCGGGGAAAGGTGCGCACCGACACGGCATGGCTGGGCGGGGCCTGACCCATGCCGATACAGCCCCAACAGCCCGGTGGCATCAGCCGCGCCCCGGCCTCCAACAGGGGCAGGAGCCCGCCGGCCAGGGCCAGGTTTTCCAGGATCTGGCGGGAGCCGGGGTTGATCTCCAGGCTGACCCTGGGGTGTACCTGGCGGCCCCTCAGGGCCTGGGCCACCACCATCAGGTCCCGGAAGGAAGAGTTGCCGCAAGAGCCAATTAGCACCTGCTCCACCGGGGTGCCCTCCAATTCTTGGACCGGCGCCACCTGATCCGGGGAACCGGGGCGGGCAATGAGGGGCGGCAACCGGTTAAGGTCAACTTCCTGGATCTCGGCATAATCCGGCCGGCCCCGGACCTTAAAGGGGTGAAAATCCGCGTCCCGCCCTTGCAGGGCCATGAACCGGCGGGTCTGCGCATCGGCGGGAAAGATGGAAGTGGTGGCCCCCAGCTCCGCCCCCATGTTGGTCATGGCGGCGCGCTCCGGCACACTGAGGTACGGCAGGGCCGGACCGAAAAACTCGAGGATCTTTCCCCGGCCACCCTTAACCGTCAGACGCCGCAGCAACTCCAGGATGACGTCCTTGGCCGATACCCAGGCCGGGAATCTTCCCGAGAGGCGCACCCCCAGGATCTCGGGCATTAGCAGATAGAAGGGCTGCCCCGCCAGGGCCAGGGCCACGTCCAGCCCGCCGGCTCCGAAAGCCAGCATCCCGGCGCCGCCGGCCGTGGGGGTGTGGCTGTCGGAGCCCAATAAGGTCTTCCCCGGCACGCTGAACTGCTCCAGATGTACCTGGTGGGAGATGCCGTTGCCCGGCGGCGAGAAATAGAGACCATAGCGGGCCGCCATGGTCCGCAAAAACCGATGGTCATCGGCGTTGCGAAAATCCGTCTGCAAGAGATTGTGATCCACGTAACTCACGGCCACCTCGGGCCGGGCCCGCTCCACCCCCATGGCCTCAAACTCCAGGTAAACCAGGGTGCCGGTGGCGTCCTGGGTCAAAGTATGGTCGATCTTCAAGGCCACCTCGGCGCCGGGAACCAAGTCCCCGCTCACCAGATGCGCCGCTATGATTTGCTCTGCCACGCTCTTGGCCATATTTTATTCTCGGCTTTCTGGTAGCGGCCGTTAGCGGCCACTCCTTGAGTAAGCTAGGGCGACCCAACTGGTCGCCTCTACACTGTTTTCCGGTCCAATACCTCTTTCAACCGCAAGACCTCCTGCCGCAGGCCCAGGCTGATGGCTTCATAGTCGGAGGCCTCCGGGGCCATCTTAAGCCCCTGTTCCTTCAGATCCTCCCAGGAATGCGCCTGGCCGAAGATCACCCGGATGGGACGGGGACGGGGCAGGGTCACCCCGGGAGGCCAGGCTTCGTAGGAGCCTTGAATATAAACCGGGAGCAACGGCACCTCCAGCTCCCTGGCCAGGATGGCCACTCCCTTCTTAAACTGGCGCAATTCTCCACTGGGGCTGCGGAAGCCCTCGGGAAACAGGGACAGGACCCGGCCATGCCTGAGGATATGGGCCGATACCTGCATGGCCTCCACCAAATGGCGGGCCGAGTCCACCGGGATCACCCGGATCAGCTTGAGGAGATTCCGGATCACCGGCAGGTCGAAATAGCCGGCGTAACCTAAGGAGAACAGGTGGTGGCGCAATGGACCGGGGACCGCATATACCAGGATGAAACCGTCCAGATAGCTGGCGTGGTTGGGACAGAGGATGCATCCCCGGTCCTTTAGCTGCTCCCGGCCATACACCTGGAGGTGGAACAGCAATTTAAACAACGGGCCCATCACCGACGCCAGCCCCTGGGTGGCCAGCCGGGCCGTCCACCCTCCTTCCAGACCGATCTGCCGGAGCAGAGCCGGGGGTGGAGCGGTTCTCAGAATGGTGTCCCAGGCCGCCATCTCCTCCTCAGGCTCCCCGGCCGCCTCAGGATTCTTCTCCTGGATAAAGCCGATAAGCTCTCTGACCGTGAAGATGCCGAGGAAGTCCTCGTCCCGGATCTTGAGGTTGCACCGATTCTCCAGGGCCGCCAGTAGTTCCACCAGGCCCAGAGAGTCCAGGCCCAGATCCAGCTCCAAATGGTCGTCCAGGGAGATCCAGGCATCCCCCGTCTGGCGGATCAGCACTTCCAGCACCATCTCGCCCAACGGGGACAACTCTGACAAGAGATCCTCCCTGGCCGGTCTTCTCTTTGGGTAGTCCTGGCCGGCCCGCTCCTGATAAAGGCGCTGGGCTTCGTGAATCTTGACCTTTCCCAGGCGAGTCTTGGGCAGCTCTTCGTTAATCAGGACGAAATCCCGCACCCGTTTGTAAGGCTCCAGGCCTTGGGAACGGAGCTCCAGGTCCCACCTCACCCTGTCGAAAATATCCACTTCGCCGGTTTTTCGGAAAAAGTCCAGGTCCGGCGCCACCAACGCGACCAGCTTCTCGGCGCCGGCGTCGGTAGTCACAAAGATCTCTTTGATGGAAGGAGCCTGGAGGTAGTGCTGTCCCACTTCCTCGGAGGAGATCTTCTTGCCCGAAGCGAGGACGATGATTTCTTTGATCCGTCCCTTGAGGTACAGGTAGCCGTCCCGATCAAGATAACCCAAATCGCCGCTGCGGAGCCAGCCATCTCTGAGGGCCTCCCGAGTGGCCGCCTCATTTTGGAAATAACCGGCCATGACGTTGTCGCCCCGAATGAAGACCTCTCCGACACCTTGGGCGTCAGGTTGCAAAATCCTGATCTCCACCCCCTCCAGTGGCCGACCCGCCGACCCCAGGCGGGGAGCCTCCGGGGGGATTCATGGTGACCACCGGCGAGGTTTCCGTGAGGCCGTAACCTTCCAGCACCTCAAACCCTAGCCGGGCCAGATCCTCCGCCAGAGATTCAGGGAGTTTGGCCCCGCCACTGACAAAAAACCGAAACTGCTCCCCCAGGGCGCTATGGAATTTCCTTAACAGCGGCCGCGCCGGATTTACCCCCAGAAATCGAAAGACCCTCCGGGAAGCCTGGAGATAGCTGAGCAGCAGTGGACGCACCGGCCAGGGAATCAGCTGCAATTGCCTCCTAACCCCTTGATAGAAGTGATGGAGCACCTGGGGGGTGACCACCAGGATAGTGACCCGCTGCTCTTTGATACACTTCAGGATGGCCTCGGCCTTCAGGGTATCGAGATAGGTGATCTGCGCCCGGGAAAAGAGGGGCGCCAACAGGGTGGCGGTAAAGGGAAAGGCATGATGCAGGGGAAGGATGGAGAGCATATTGTCATCCTCCCGGATGGCCTTGAGTTTGGCGATACCCTGGCAATTGGCGGCGAAATTCCGGTGGGTGAGCATCACCCCTTTGGGCATCCCGGTGGTACCCGACGTATAAATAATGGAGGCCAGGTCCTGGAGCCGCAACACCGGCAGCCCTGCCTCACTTCCGGATGATTGCAGTACTTCCTGGAAATTGGTCAGTTTTTCGCCGGAATCCTCGCTTCTCCCCACCACCACCACCGCTTCCAGGAACGGCAATTGTTGCAATTCTGACAGGGGGGCTTTGGGAAAGGTAAAGATGATCCTGGCCCGGGTCTGCTCCAGGGTGTAGTGGATATGGTCCCAGCGCGAGACCGGATCCAGAGGCACCGCCACCGCCCCGGCCAACAGGATGCCGAAATAACTCATGGGCCATTGGGGGCGATTCTCCAGGAGGATGGCCACCCGCTCCCCCTTTTCCACTCCTCGGGCCTGGAGCCACCCGGCCACTGCCAGGCTTGACCGGTAAAGTTGGCCGCAGGTGTACTCTCGCACCGAATCCCCTTGCCGGTAAATAATGGCCACCCGGTCCGCGGCTTCCCGGGCCACCCCGGCTAACTGGCAGGTCAAGGTTTCCAGGGTATCGTTCCTAATTTCCTGGTGGCACAGGCTTTCCAACCGGGGCTCCTGCTTTTTTTATTGCTTCCTCTTTTGGTTTAAGATGTTCAGGCAAGATATTGTACCAACGCGGTCTCTCATCACGACTCATAGCTTTTCGTTCTAAAGTCCCTTATTTTCCAATAAAAGATATTAAAGCTACTGCCACGGTTCCACCTGCAACAATCATTGTTGCTATCGCAAGATACCAAGTCCATTTTACCAGTCTTGCGGTTTCTCCAACAAGGTTTTTATTTGATCTCAGGGTAATTAATTCATAAGCATATTTGTATTTAAGATGTACTAAACCATTGACCTCATTATCGTACGTTTGAACATAATATGCCATAATTTCATAAAGTATTTCGTCAGATAAACTTGGATAATCCTTTAAAGGGATTTCGCTTAATTCTTTACCATCCATATATTAAACCTTATTTATTTTCATATCCTTTATCAAATGAATTTATTATATTACAGTCTCTATTGCGTCTTAATTTGCTCTAATAACCTTGCTGCGGATACCGCCTGGTCCGCCCCATCTTCAACTTCCACTTAGGCGCCATGGTGCGCAGGGCGCACCCTACATTAACTCAGACGCCAGCGGTCAATAATCTCCCTGGGCCGGTTGGTGCAAACCGCTTCCAGGTTCATGGCCAGATAGTATCCAAGGATTTCCGGATCATCGATATTCCAGGCGATGACCTTGATCTCTTGCCGCCGGGCAGCCTCCGCCAGTTCCTGGTCGAGGTAGCGATAATTCAGGGCCAGGGCGTCGGTCCCGGCGGCGCGGGCCAGACCGGCTGGGTCCGCGGGGCAGCCCACCATGAGGGCCCCGGTTTGCAGTCGGGGTTCCGCCTCCTTCATAGCCTTGAGAGCAGGTTGCCAGAAGGAGATGACCCTGGCCGCCTCGAAGGCTCGCTCCCTCCGGAAGAACTCCAAAAGGGGCGCGGCCGCCTCCCTCTGCTTCAATTCCACCAGCAGGCCGGCCCGGCCCCTGACCAGTTCCAGGACTTCTTCCAGGGCGGGAATGGCCTCGCCCTTGCCGGCGTCCAATCTCTGAAGTTCCGCCAAGGTGAAATCCTTAACCAGGCCGTGGCCATTGGTGGTGCGGTCCAGTGTCTCATCGTGGATCACTGCCAGGCAGCCCTCCCGGGTGAGCTGCACGTCCAGCTCCACCGCCACCACCCCCAACTCCAGGGCGCGGCGGAAGGAGAGGAGGGTATTTTCCGGCTCCTCCAGCGGCGCCCCCCGATGCCCTATGATTCCAATCATAAGAAGACGGCCACCCTTATAAAAAAAAACCCAGCCCACTCCCTCCCAAACAGGGGGCTCATCATTACCCACAAGCCTTAGGGGATGCAGGTCTTCCTGCGTGGGGCGGGCGTCCCGCCCGCCGACTGTAAGACTCCCCAGAAGTATTGGCTGGCCAGACGCCCGCCCCAATCGCGACGCCCGCTCCATGCGGGACGCCCGCCTCTCTCCCAGTTGCCCGTAATGATGAGAACCAGGGGGAGGGGGAGAAAGCCGTTCCCATTTCTTCCGGTGTAACCTTTAACTATTGAAACAGGCGGCTCAGGCTCAGCTTAACTTTCTTATATCCTTTTTACCTCTTGTTTGCGGACAGGCCGATTCATATATTAGATGAAAGACCGGCGGCTGGCAAGCCGAAGAGGGGGGGACGTGAACTGGCTGGGGTATTCCTTGATAGCCGTGGGCTTATGGGGGCTCTGGGGATTTTTCAGCAAGGTGGCCACGCTTAACCTGCCCTCCGCAGCCATTTATCTCCTCACCATCACCGGGCACCTGGCGGTCATCGGCTACCTGGCGGCCACAGGCTCCCTGGCCATCCCCTGGCATGCCGCCGGGGTGGCCGCAGCCCTGGGCGCCGGGGTCTGCATGGCCTTCGGCCTGCTCTTCTTTTTCAAGGCCCTGGCAGAGGGGGCGGCTTCGGTGGTGGTGCCCGTCACCGCCTTGTATCCAGTGGTCACGGTGATCTTAAGCTGGACTTTGCTCCATGAGAGCTTAACCCTGCGCCACCTGGCCGGCGTGGCCGTGGCCCTGGCCGCCGTCTGGCTGCTGTCCACCTAGGAGATTCACATGGCCACCGAGCCGCCAGGGGGGCGCCGGGAGGTGCGAATTCTCGCCCTGGACGTGGGGGCCAAGCGCATCGGCCTGGCGGTCAGCGACCCCCTGGGTATCACCGCCCAGGGGCTGGGAATTTTGACCCGCAAGGACCGCGCCGAGGTCCTGGCCCAACTCCTGGAGGTGGCCCGGAAGTGGCAGGTGCAGCGAGTGGTGGTGGGGCTACCCCGGCACCTGGACGGCCGCCTGGGGGATGCTGCCCCGGAGATCCAGAAATTGGCCCGCGACCTGGGGGAGGCCCTGGGAGTCCGGGTGGTCACCTGGGAGGAACGCCTCACCACGGTGGAGGCGGAGCGGGTCCTGCTGCAGGCGGACCTGAGCCGCCGCCGCCGCCGCCAGGTTTTGGACAAACAGGCCGCAGTGCTTATCTTGCAGAATTACCTGGACTACTGCCAACAGCATGGTGATTAGGGAGAACCTGATATCCACCTGCCCTTGCCCCCCTTGACTCCTGACCCCGTTTCCCCTTAATCTCCACACGGTTCCCTTAAGCTGTTCTTTTCTAAGGAATTGGTGGGCAGTGCCCACCCTCCATTTTTTTGTCCTGCTGAGCGAAGCATCATGGTTGTCGGCCACCACGAAAAATGAAAATTAACAGGTGATGGTGGGGCGGCCGTCCCTGGCCGCCTCTAGTTGGCGGGCACGGAGGCCCGCCCCACCGGGCTATTTTCGTATAAAGCGAAGCATCTCGTATTTTGAGATTCTTCGGTCGCCTTCAGCTCCGTCAGAATGACAAAGAAATGACTTCCCATCAGCTCCTGGTGCTTAAATGAACAGCATTCGCCTTAACCTTTAAAATTCCCCCATCTCCGCCAGAACTCCCCGCCCTGAAAATTGGGCCGGGACTATGCCCTCACGCCCGCCAGTGGGGAAGTGCCGGGCCATTCTGCCGCCAGAATTCCGGCGAATGGGTTGGCTATCCATCCGCAGGGTCCCACGGTCTCCAATCTTCTCATTCTCCTTTAGCCTCCTGCTTCGGAACCACTTGCCGCCTGGGCGATTTTTTTGATTTCGCACTGATTTTTTCCTTGACAATTCCCTATGTAAAGCCGTATTTTATCAGCGAGTGGAATAAAGTGGGAGTTAGTGGGGAGTAATGGCGCGATGTTCAGGGGCATGCATTTCCATTTCATGGATAGCAAAGGGAGGGTCAGCATCCCTTCCCGTTATCGGGAAATCCTGCAGGAACGCAAAGAACGCCAGCTCGTCCTCACCAATTACCAGCAGAGGCTCCAGAAGGATGCCCCGGATCATATCCGTTATCTTCTGGCCTTCCCCCTGGAGGAGTGGCAGAAGATCGAAGGCAAACTGGCGGAGCAACCCCTGTTTCGTGGGGATCTTCGCAACTT